>JBMOPR010000781.1:0-5973 GCA_049323075.1 Pseudomonadota bacterium | reverse complement strand
ACTGGCCGTTGCCCAGCGCGGTTTCCAATGCGCCGGCCACCTGCAGTTCCTGGGTGTCGTTGAGATTTTCCGCGTGCGCCGCTTTCACCCGCACCCGTGCGATGCCCTGCGCGTTGGCCTGCACGGAAATGCTGCCGCCGTTGGCGCTGAGGCTGGTGGTGAAACCGGTGGCGGCCTGCAGCTGGCCCCAGGTGGTGACGAAATCGATCCAGGGCCGGCTGGTGACGATGTTGCCGGTCAGATCGCGCACCTCGGCGGTGATTTCGCAGAGTTCGCCCAGGGCGTAGTTGGCCTTGCTGGTGCGCAGCGTTACCACGAACTGGGTCAGCAGCGGTGCGATGCTGGTTTGCAGATCCGCCAGATCCTGTTCCAGTGTATCGACGCGGGTGGTCAGCGGCGTCACCGCATTTTCCAGCGTGGTGAGGCGGGTGTTGGTCTGCGCGATATATTCCTGCAAGGCGGTACCGATGCCTTGCACGCTGCCGATCAATGCATTCCAGTCCGCCGGTTTGATCAGCGAGCCGGCTTCCTTGGGCGCCAGTGTGTTCAGCGCCGTTACGTCGGTGGGGAGTGAGAGTAAGCTCATGTCCGTTCTCCTCTAAATGGATTCGCCGCTAGACCGATTCGCCGCGCACGAGGGTGTCGCCCACCGCCAGCGCCACTTGCACGCCGGCGGGACGCACCCGGTTGATGCCCTGCCAGACGCGATCCAGAATGGCCGGATCGATCAGGTCGTCGCTGTTGCGTTGTTGCAGCCGCACGATTACGCGTAACGGCTTTTGATTCGCCCACTGGAATTTGATGCGCGCCGCCGGGTTGTAGGAAAACACCATCCGGTCCAGCTGGTAGGGCAGCAGGTCCAGATGATGGAAGCGGCCCGCATAGGGTGGATTGTGTTGTGGCGGTGGCACCAGCCGGCCTTCCACTGACCACCAGGGCAAGTCGGTGCCGTCCACGAGGTCGTCCGGTTCCAGCGACAGATAACGCCACACGGAATCGCCCTGGGGCATGCGCGGCAGCGCGGGAATGCCGCCGGTGACGATGCGGGTCTGGTCCGGTTTGCAGTGCAGTGTGAGTTCGCTTTCAGCCACATCGGCGGTCTTGCTGAAATCGCTGCCGCTGAGGGTGCCCAGTTCTGCCGTGACGCGATCGATAAAATGCAGATGCGTGATGGGCTGCGGCGGCAGTGCCGGCGGTTGGGAAAAGGCCGTCCACTGGGTGGCGCGATAATCGAAAAATTCCCATCGATTCAGCGTGCGCTGAAAACGCCAGGGGCCACGGGGATGGTCGTCTTCGCCTTCGTAAATCTGGTCGGCCTGGCCCAGTTGCTGCCAGCGGTTTTCCACAAAATCGAACCGCGCCAGATCGCGGCCGTCGAAACGCAGCAGGCCGTGAGCAGTGGTGAACCAGAGGCAGCCATGTTCGTCGGCGCGCATCTGCGTGACGGCGCCATCCAGCAGATCGGGAAAGGCTTCCAGCAGATTGCGGTACACCAGATCCTGTTCGTGGCGGGCGCGGTAGCGGGCGAGACCGCGCGCGCTGCCGATCCACAATGTGCTGTCCGGTTCCAGCGCCAGTGACTGCACGGCGGGCAGACCGAAGGTGAAATCCGGCAGGGCATCGGCGGCGAACGGCAGCCAGTCGGCGTCCAGTTCCGATTCGAATTCCGCGCTCAGGTAATGGAACTGCTGGTTTTGCAATTGATACTGCATCACGCCGGCGTCGCCGCCAAAATAAAGCCGGGTGACGCTTTGCGCGATGGCGTGAATGGCGGTGTCGGCCAAGAGTGTCTGCGTGATGTTGCCGGTGCTGTCGAGTTCATGCAGGCCGTTGGCGGCGCCGGCGTAAAATGTGCCGGTGTCGTTGCGGCGCGGTTCGATGGCGAACACCGCCTGTGCGCCGATATTGCCGAACGCGGTGGGCGCGAAATCATTGGCGACGTCAGGAAACAGATCCAGCGACGCGATGCCGTCGTCGCTGCCGATCAGCAACTGGTGTTGATGTTGTTGCAGGCAGTGGATGGGCGCGAGGGTTTCTGTTGCCAGAATTTGCAACCAGGCGTTGCCGTCGTAACGCCAGAGTTGTTGCGTGCCGGCATTGTCGCAGGCGAGCCAGAGCATTTTGTCGCTGGTCTGCAGCAGTGCCTGCACGTCGCCCGTTGGCGCGCCGGGAATGAGTTGCCAGCTGTCGATGCCCAGTTGCGTGGTGCGTGCCGCCGACAACAGAATGCCGTCGGCACCCGCCAGACAGGCGCCGTAACCCGGCTGCAGTTTCAGCACGCTGCCCGGCGCCACGGTGCCGGAATAGCCGAGCCCGATTCCCGCCAGTCCGCCTTCATTTTCCAGCACGCCGGTGGGGCTGAAGCGTTCGATCATGGGCCGCACGGTGGCGTCGGTGTCGGCGCTGGCGGCGATGCCTTCGATAAAGACCACCGGTGCCACGCTGCGCACGCTGGTGTTGGCCAGTTCCCAGCGCATCAGCGGGCCCAGTTCGAATTGCGGCAGGCCCAGGCTTTGAATGCTGTGCAGCGGACCGATGAAGGGCGCGTTTTCCTCCACCGTGAACGAGCGTTGCCGCGCGGGCAATGGCAGCGTGGCAGTTTCCGGCAATTCCGCCGCCACCATGGCGCGCAGTGCCGACAGCGTGCCCAGTCCGTTGCGGTAAATCTGGATGATGCGCAGCAGCCGCTGCCGGTATTGCTCGACGTTTTCCCGCAGCGTGACCGGTTCGCGCCAGGGCGGAATCGTCAGCAGCGCACCCAGCCGCGCCAGATCCAGCAGATAGGGATAGTCGTCGATGGCGCGCTTGTCATCCGGATTCTGCAGGTTGAGGCGGGGCAAACCGGCCAGTTCGCGCCCGCGCAGAAAATGCGGATCGTAGGTGGCCTTGTCGGCGGTCTTGAACCAGTGCGTCTGCATCAGCAGGGTCAGATCGCGGCGCAGTTCGTCCATGTTGCCGCCCACTTCCTGCAGCAGGCGGTTGAACAGCGTGTCGTCCTGCGCGTCCGGCTGGTAGAGGCCGGGCAGATGGCTCACCAGCTTTTCATACGTGCTCACGCGGTCACCTCGGCTTGCGCTTTCAATTCCACGTTGGCGAGCGTCAGGCGCTCGAACGGAATCAGCGTCACGGCGGGACTGGTTTCATCTTCCAGCAGATGGCTGATGCCGCTTTCGGACGTGACGATGAACTGCACCTGATAATCGCCGGCGGCGCTGCTGGTGGGCAGGCTGGCATCGTCCAGCCCGGCCACGTCGTTGTAGCTGGTGACGGCGGGTTTACCGGGCAGCGGAATCACCGCCAGCAGCTTGCCGTACTTGAGCTGGCGCTGCCGCAGTTGCGGCGGTGTCGGGCTGGCGGGCAGTTCGCTGGCGTTGAGCAGGTTGATGGCTTCGATGGCGCTGGCCAGTGCGGCGCGGATGGCGCTTTCCGATGGCGCTGCCGCACTCACCGGGAAGCGCAGGCTGGCGGACAGGACCGTGGCCAGTGCCGGATCGATGATATTGATGGCACCGGCGCGCAGTGCTACCTTGCTGCCGGGCGAAACGCCGCTGATGTTGTCGGTCTTGATGATGCCCTGGTCGCGGTCGAGCACATCGTCGCTGCCGACGCGGGCCGACAGGATGCGCACATCCAGCACTGTGTTGTCGCTCAGCACCAGGCCGACGATGCGGTTGAGGCTGATGGTGTCGCCGATGGCAGATCCATTCAGATAAGCGATGATGCGCTGCACCGCGCGCTCCTGGATACCGCGCAGATCCGCTTCCAGCAAATCCGCTGCCGTGCTGATGCGCAGTTCCAGATCCAGCACGAACGGTGCGCTGACGCCCGCGAGAATTACCTCGATGCCGGCCGGGCGTGCGTCTTTAATTGCGGCGAGCAGGCGCTGTTCGGTTTCCGGCGTGAGGTTGTCGCTGTGCACGGTGACGGTGATCTTGCCCGGCTCCGGATCGTTCTCGCTCACTTCCGCCACCACGTTCTGTTGTGCGATGGCGTGCTTGATGGCGCCGAGCGTGGCCTTCTCACTACCGTGCAGAAAATTCTTCGCCCGCGTGCGCAGTTCGTCGTCGGTCTCGTCCCGTTCCAGCACGCTGCTGGGGTTGGGATTGGTGACGCTGTCGATGCCGGCCAGCGGTTTGGTGAGAATCACCAGTGAATCCGCCGGCAGGGCTTCCAGATTGTCGGCGATGTCGCGGGCGTCCACCTGCACGCTGGTCTGGCCATCCAGCAACGTGATGGCGGCGATGGTTTCGAACTGCACGCTGGCGTCGGCATTGGTGACGCGGGTGCCCGCCGGAATATGAATGTCGCCGACGCCATTGGCGCTGCGGGTGAATTTTACCTTGGTGGTGTTGCGGCCGGCGCGCACGCGGTTGACATCCAGCAGCGCCACCACGTTGTCGAGGGAGCGGCCTTCGGCGGTGTCGATGAAGGCGGACTTGTACACCGCTTCTGCCTGCGCATAGAGGCCCGCCAGTTCCAGGCTGAAGGATTCCGCCAGCGTGCGCAGCACACTGCCCACATGCAGATCGTTGAACGGCGACTGCGCGCCCTTGCTGCGGTAGTTGATATGCAGCAGCGTGCCGGCGTCCGGCGTGTTGGCTTTTTCCAGCCACACCAGTTTGTCCTGCTTCAATTCATAATCGCTGCCTTTGACGAACTGGAAGGTCTGGTTGTTGCGAATGCCGTACACGGAAATGATGGCATCCACCGGCGGATGCTCGAGGGCATGGGCAAAAGGCGCGGTTTTGGCCCCGGCGGGAGGATAGGCGTGGCTTTCCGCCGCGATGCCGCCGGTCAGTCCGGTCAGCACATTTTCCATGACCTCCGGGTAGGTGCGACGTCTGAAACTCATGGCATTGGGCTCCGTTGCTGCGCTTTTAAATTAATGAAAGGGTGAATGGGCCGATGCTGATCACATCGGTGCTGGCGATGGGCGTCACGTCCAGTTCCACCGCCACCAGGCTGGGCTGACGCTCCACCTGGCGCACATCGATGCGGTTGATCTTGCCGATGCGCGGTTCCCGCTGCAGGCTTTCCAGAATATACAGGCGCACCAGATTGCGGGTGGTGTCGGTGTTGACGCGGCCCACCAGATCAAACAGGCGCGAACCGTAATCCGGATGGCCCAGGCCGGCGAGTTCGCCCACCGGTGTCAGCAGACGCATCACGATCGCCTGCTGCAAATTGTCGCGGCCGCTGAGCAGACGAATATCGAGCACGCCACCGCGGCCGGCGGGCAGGCGCCGTTCCTCATCGCTCACCTTGTACAGGGGGCGGATGCGGTGATCGCCCAGGTCCAGGGCCAGATCGGTGAGGAGATGCGCGTCGCTGCTCATGCGTGTGTTTCCTGTTTAATTTTGCTGCTGTCTATTGAAGCCATCATCCAATATTCACGGTGCCCACGGCGATCACCGTGCCCACCGGCGCGTCGGCCGGATCGTTGCAGGTGAGTGCCGTGTCGCCGTTGCGTGCCGCCGCCTTGCCGTTGATGAACACGCTGCTGCTTCCCATCTGGATTTCAGCCTTGTCCTTGGGCGGTGTCTGGAACGGCCCGCCCTGTGGAATGTGCGACGGCATATTGCTGGCCTTGCTGCCCACCACCGCGGCGGGCTGGCCGTCGATGTTGACGTCGCTGCTGAGCGCGTCGTCGATCTGGCCGGTGAACGGATGCGGCAGTGGCGTGGGCACGGGGCCGCCCGGTTACGGAATCATCACGATGTGGGTGTCGGTGCCGATGATCTGGTCGCCTTTTTTTGCTGCCGGTTGTCCCATGACTTTTTGCTTCCCTGTTATCTGTTTGCCCTGTTCACTTCACGTTGTTCAGTTCAGATTGATCGTCGAGCCCTTCAGGTTCAGTGTGCCGCCCGCCTCGATGTTGATGTCGGCGTC
The DNA here is from genome assembly GCA_049323075.1 of Pseudomonadota bacterium. Classification (GTDB taxonomy): domain Bacteria; phylum Pseudomonadota; class Gammaproteobacteria; order Pseudomonadales; family Ketobacteraceae; genus Ch67. The sequence continues at coordinate 84 of JBMOPR010000781.1, read as the reverse complement.
GCTTTTCAGTTTCAGTTCCGCCTGGCTGGTGATGTTCACTGTGCCGTCCTGATCGATCTTGATGATGCCGCTGCCGTCGCCGAT
>JBMOPR010000780.1:0-5983 GCA_049323075.1 Pseudomonadota bacterium | reverse complement strand
TGCACCTGGCGCAACCTGCTCGACCGGAGTTTCACTGAAATCAATACGGCCGGCATTCTCAGCATTCTGGCGCGCGATATAACCCAGGGCCAGACAGCAGGCAAAAAACACTATGCCCAACGACCATGAAGACTTGGTAAGAAAGTTACCGGAGCCGGCGCTGCCGAATACGGTCTGCGACGCACCTGAACCGAAGGATGCCCCGGCGTCAGCACCTTTCCCTTGCTGAATCAGCACCAGTCCAATCAGCGCCAGGGCCACGCACACCAGCACAACAAGCAATATCGTTTCGATCATAGGGTTTTCCTGATTATCCTGCCGCCTGGCAGATCGCCAAAAATTCTTGCGCATCCAGGGATGCGCCACCAATCAGGCCACCGTCAATGTCGGGGCTCGCGAACAACTCCGCTGCATTGGAAGCCTTGACACTGCCGCCGTACAGAATGGGCAGCCTGGCTGCAATGTCGGGGTGCAATGCGGCAATACGCTCACGCAGGGACGCATGCACCTCTTGCGCCTGCTCCGGCGTGGCCGTCAGCCCGGTTCCGATCGCCCAGACCGGCTCATAGGCCAGCATCGCCTGCCGGAACGCATCCACACCGGCGACATCCGCCACGGCCCGCAACTGTTCCCGCACGGTTTCCAGTGTCAGTCCCTGCTGTCGCTGCTCCAGGGTTTCACCAACGCAGAGTATGGGGGTCAGCCCCGCCTCCTGCGCCCGCAAGAACTTGGTCGCCACCTGCTGGTTGGTTTCTCCAAACAGAGCCCGCCGCTCGGAGTGCCCTACGATGACATACCTGCACCCGACATCTGTCAGCATTTCGCCTGAAACTTCGCCAGTATAGGCACCTGACCTGAACTCAGACAGGTTCTGGGCGCCGACCGCAATCGCCGAATCCTGCAACAGACGGGAGATTTGATCCAGATAAGGGAAAGGGCCACACACCAGAAACCGGGATTCCCATTCACGCCTGAATCCGGCCTTGATGGACTCCAGTAACGCCTGAACCGACGCCCGGTTTCCATTCATTTTCCAGTTGCCGGCTACAACAGGGACGCGCATGAAAATCAGCCTCCGCTTCTGCGAGGCGGCAATGTTAACGAAGACGCTGCCAACATACAAGGGAAGCCCGGCGCACCCCGCCCCGCCCGGCAGGCGTGAAAACAGAGCACGCCGAATTCAGTTTTCCTCCTGGGCTACTGCCCGCTATCAGGTACCGATCACCGCTTCGACGGATTTGGCCAGGTGCTGGCACAGATGCGCCACTTCTTCCGCATTGTCACCCTCCACCATCACCCGGATCAGCGGCTCCGTGCCCGACGGACGCAGCAGTACCCGCCCGCGACCGGAAAGCCTGCTTTCAACATCCTTTACCGCACCCTGCACACTGGGATGCCCCATGACGTCGCGCTTGTCCGGCAGACGGACATTGATCATCTTCTGCGGCATCTTGACCATGCCATGACGAAGGTCGGACAGACTCTTGTCCTGCTCCACCATCACGGCCAGCACCTGCAGCGCCGAAACGATACCATCGCCAGTGGTGGTTTTGTCGAGACAGACGATATGACCGGAGGATTCACCACCCAGCAACCAGCCCTTGGCATCCAGCTGCTCCATCACATAGCGGTCTCCCACCTTCGCGCGCATGAATTCGACCCCCATTTGCTGCAGTGCCAGCTCAAGGCCGAAATTGGTCATCAGCGTCCCGACCACGCCGCCAGCCAGGCCACCTGCCTGATGGCGGCCCCGGGCAATGATGTAGAGCAGCTCGTCGCCGTCCACCACATCGCCGTCATGATCCACCATGACCACGCGATCACCGTCACCGTCAAAGGCGATGCCCAGATCGGCGCGCACTTCGCGCACCCGCTTCTGCAGGGCCTCCGGATGGGTGGAACCGCAATTGAGGTTGATGTTCAGACCGTCCGGCTGCACGCCGATGGTCACCACCTCGGCGCCCAGCTCCTCAAACACCGAGGGCGCGGTGCTGTAGGTGGCGCCGTTGGCACAGTCCAGCACGATGCGCAGACCGCGCAGGGACAGATGGCGGGGAAAGGTGCCCTTGCAGAATTCGATGTAACGGCCACGGGAATCTTCCAGCTTCCGGGTCTTGCCAATGCGGTCGGAAGGTACCGTGTCCATCGGCTGCGCTAGATAGTGCTCGATGGAGTGCTCGATGTCGTCCGGGAGCTTCTTGCCCTCGGTGGAGAAGAACTTGATGCCGTTGTCCTGATACGGATTGTGCGAGGCACTGATGACAATGCCGGCGCAGGCACGGAAGGTGCGGGTCAGGTAGGCAATGCCTGGCGTGGGCATGGGACCCAGCAGCACCACGTCGACGCCGGCAGCGGAAAGCCCCGCCTCCAGGGCCGACTCGAACATGTAGCCGGAAATGCGGGTGTCCTTGCCGATCAGGATTTTCTGCCGTCCACCTTCGCCGGCGAACACCTTGCCCGCCGCCCAGCCCAGCTGAAGCATGAAAGCCGGGGTGATTTCGCCCTTGCCGACTGTGCCGCGAATGCCATCGGTGCCGAAATATTTCTTGCTCATAGTGTCTTTGCTTCCTGATCGAAAGAAACCTGCATGACCGCCCAGGCCATCCGGATGGCATCCACCGTCGGGCCGACGTCGTGGACGCGAATGATGCGTGCGCCTTTTTGCACTGCCATGACAGCCAGGGCGAGACTGCCAAAAAGCCGCTGCTCCACGGGCTGGTCGAGCACCATGCCGACCATTGACTTGCGCGACATTCCGACCAGCACCGGCGCAGCCAGCGCGTGCAGCGAATCCAGCTGTTGCAGCAACAGCAGATTATGGTGGAGCGTTTTGCCAAAACCGAATCCTGGATCGACCAGCAGCTGCGAGCGGGGTATGCCAGCGGCGACACAGGCATCCACTCGCTGGCGGAGGAAAGCGACAACGTCCTGGATCAGATCAGTATAGCGGGGAGCATTCTGCATGCCGGAGGGATCGCCCTGCATGTGCATCAGACACACAGGGAGTCCGGAATATTTCGCAGTCTCGAGGGCGCCGGGGCGACGCAGCGCGCGAACATCATTGATCAGCCCGGCACCGGCTGCAGCGGCCTCGCTCATGACCCGTGGCGAACTGGTATCGACCGACAGAACCAGATCCAGCTCGGAGCGCAGCGCTTCAATGACGGGAATGACGCGATCCAGTTCTTCCTGCTCGGATACCGGCAACGCGCCCGGCCGGGTGGATTCGCCACCAATATCGATGATGCTGGCGCCCTGCTCTGCCATGGCGCGGGCCTGCTGCAAGGCGGCATCGCGCAAAACAAAGCGACCCCCGTCCGAGAAGGAGTCGGGGGTCACATTGAGGATACCCATCACCTGAGGCGTGGACAGATCCAGCGTGCGACCGGCGCACCGCAGGGGCGGCTGATATTGCATCCCTGCCGCCTGGATCAGTGGGTATTGGCTGGCCCGCCGATGGAGCCCTTGGCGGAACCGTCTTCTTTCTCTACAGGAGCCTTTTCCACTACCGGACTGCCACCGCTGGTACCATCATCATTCCAGCCCTTCGGCGGGCGCACCTTGCGACCAGACATGATGTCATCGATCTGCTCGGCATCAATGGTTTCATAGGTCATCAACGCGTCGGCCATGATATGCAGCTTGTCCAGGTTATCTTTCAGGATCTGCTCGGCACGGGCGTAACAACGGTCAATGACCGCGCGGGCTTCGGCGTCGATTTCCTTGGCTGTCTGCTCCGATACATGACGGCGCTGGGTGTACTGACGACCCAGGAACACTTCGCCCTCATCTTCCTCATAGCTCAGCGGGCCCAGCTTTTCCGACAGTCCCCACTTGGTCACCATGTTGCGGGCGATTTCGGTGGCGCGCAGGATGTCGTTGGAAGCGCCGGTTGTGACGCCGTCCTTGCCCAGCGTCATCTCCTCGGCAATACGGCCACCGAACAGGGAGCAGATGCGGCTCTCAAGGCCCAGCTTGCTCTGGCTGTACTTGTCCTCTTCCGGCAGGTACATGGTGACGCCAAGCGCACGACCGCGGGGAATGACACTGACTTTGTAAACCGGATCATGCTCAGGCACCAGACGCCCGACGATGGCGTGGCCGGCTTCATGATAGGACGTATTGCGCTTCTCTTTTTCCGACATGACCATGGTCTTGCGTTCGGTGCCCATCAGGATCTTGTCCTTGGCTTTCTCGAACTCGGCCATGCCCACCACGCGCTTGCCGGAACGCGCCGCAAACAACGCGGCTTCATTGACCAGGTTGGCCAGATCTGCGCCGGAGAAACCGGGCGTGCCGCGAGCAATGGTTTTGGGCTCGACATCGTCACCCAGGGGAACCTTGCGCATGTGCACCTTGAGGATCTGCTCGCGACCACGGATATCGGGGGCGGACACCACCACCTGGCGATCGAAACGGCCGGGACGCAGCAATGCGGAATCCAGTACGTCAGGACGGTTGGTGGCAGCAATGACGATGACACCATCATTGGGCTCGAAGCCGTCCATTTCCACCAGCAGCTGGTTCAGCGTCTGCTCGCGCTCGTCGTGACCACCGCCCAGACCGGCGCCACGGGACCGGCCCACGGCATCGATCTCGTCGATGAACACGATACAGGGCGCCTGCTTCTTGGCTTGTTCAAACATGTCGCGTACGCGGGATGCACCCACACCCACGAACATTTCCACGAAATCAGAACCGGAGATGGTGAAGAACGGCACCTTGGCTTCGCCGGCGATGGCTTTCGCCAACAGGGTTTTGCCGGTACCAGGAGGGCCCACCATCAATACGCCGCGCGGAATCTTGCCGCCCAGACGCTGGAATTTGCCCGGGTCACGCAGGAACTCAACCAGTTCCTGCACTTCGTCCTTGGCTTCATCACAGCCGGCCACATCGGCAAAGGTCGTTTTGATCTGGTCTTCACTGAGTAGGCGGGCTCGGCTCTTGCCGAAGGTCATGGGACCGCCACGACCACCACCGCCACCCTGCATCTGGCGCATGAAGAACATGAAGATCGCAACAATCAGCAGAATCGGGAAACAGGCGACGAGCAGCTGCGCCCACAGGCTTTGTTTTTCCGGCTGGCGACCTTCGACAGCGACGTTGTTTTTCAGCAACATCGGCATCAGGTCGACATCAAACAGATTGGGGAGAACGGTTTCGAATTTCTCGTTGGCCACGGTCTTGCCGGTGACGATGGACCCGTCGATAACGACCTGGTCCACCTGACCGCCTTCAACCTGTTCCACGAACTTGGAATAGGGAATGCGCTGGGTGCTGCCCTGGGAACTGAAGTTGTTGAAAACCGACAGCAAAACAATTGCTATCACGACCCAGAGAATCAAATTCTTTGCCATATCGTTCAAGGGGTTACCCTCTCTCTCGCCCAACCGGCAGACGCGGCGCGACTGCGTTCTGAAACCATGTTTTTGCTACATTACTACACAATAGACGCTGGCACCATCTTTCGCCGGACCCGCTTCACGCCCCGCGAAAACCCTTGGCCAACAGGTAGGTTTCCTTGGAACGGGCGCGGGAGGCTTCGGGCTTGCGGGTGGTCAGGGTGGCGAATTTCTGCTGCAATTCCTTGCGGTATTCCGGCAGACCGCCTCCCTGGAACACCTTGACCAGAAAGGCACCATCCTTCTTCAGCACCTGACCGGCCATTTCGAGCGCCAGCTCCGCCAGGTACATGGCACGGGGCTGATCGACGGCATCCACTCCACTCATATTGGGGGCCATGTCGGAAATTACAAGGTCCACCGGGCGGTCGCCAATGATTTCAAGCAGTTGTCTGTAGACGGTCTCTTCGCGGAAGTCGCCCTGCAGGAATTGCACGCCGGCAATGTTGTCCATTTCCAGGATGTCGGAGGCGATCACCAGACCCTTGTCGCCCACCAGCTGCGCCGCCACCTGGGACCAGCCACCGGGCGCGGCGCCAAGATCCAAAACGGTCATGCCGGGTTTGATGATGCGGTCTTTT
>JBMOPR010000779.1:0-5999 GCA_049323075.1 Pseudomonadota bacterium | reverse complement strand
TTTCCTTGCTGCGGCAGTCGTGTTCTGCCGGCCCTCAGATCCGATACGCTGTCCCCGTCATCACCTTCGCCACCAGGGTCATGGCCTTGCGCACCGGCCCCGGCAACTGCATGGCGCCGGCGCGGCGGGCCTTGCGGGCGTGATCCGCTTCATCGGTGTGCATCTGCTGCAGGATGGCGCGGGTGCGTTCATCGTGCCCGGGCAGCTTTTCCAGATGGCCCTGCAGATGGGCGCAGACCTGGTTTTCGGTTTCTTCCACAAAGCCCAGGCTCCAGCGATCGCCGACAATGCCGGCACCGGCACCGATGCCGAACGACATCAGGTACCAGAGCGGATTCAGAAAGCTGGTGTGGCTGTGCAGCTCGTCCAGGCGCTGTTCGCACCAGGCCAGATGGTCTTCCTCTTCGCGGGCGGAGATTTCCATCTGGCGGCGGATGCGGGGCAGGCGGGCGGTAAGGGCCTGGCCCTGGTACAGCGCCTGGGCGCAGACTTCGCCGGTGTGGTTTACTCGCATCAGGCCCGCCACGTGGCGGCGTTCAGCTTCGTTCAGGGAGGGAATGTCAGTGGGAATAGCGGGGGACGCCCGGCCGGTGCCCTGATGACCGCGGGCCACCGTACGCAGCGCGTTGTCGGTCTGGCCGATCAGGCGGTCGAACAGACTGTAGTGACGTTCTCTGCTTGCCATTGCTGCGCTCTCCCCAAACAATACTGCATGACGGCTACCATTATAGGGGCAGCACGCCGGGCGTCACCAGACGCGGATCAAGGCTGCTCCGACACCCTACACCGACACAAGGAATACTCATGCAATCGAATCGCGCGACCCCTCGTACGCCCCGTCGAATTACGCGTTCACTGGGCGCGGGCATCGCTGCCGCCATTCTGCTGGCCGGCTGCACCCAGGAAACCCAGAACACCCTCGGCCGCGCCATCCAGAACTGGACCGGCACCGATGGCGTGCTCGATGTCTATGCCGGCGACAAGCTGGTGAAGCGTTTCATCAAGATCGACAAGCTGTCCACTGCCCTGGCCACCTCCGGCAGCGGTGAAGCCCGTTCCTACCGCTTCGGATACGGCATCCTGGACGCCAACCAGAATTACCAGGCCGATCCCGGCGAGAAAAAGGTCTACTTCGAGATCAGCGATTTTTCCACGCCCTATATCTTCTACGAGAACCCCGGCCTGTAAGGCGGGAGCCAACGACCATGCCTGATTTGCGCGATCTGGAAATCATCATTCATTCGAAAGTGCCGCTGGTGGTAATCGAAACCTACGAGGAACCCCGCGCGCTGGAGCTGATCGCGCGCGCGGGCATCAAGCAGAACATGCCGGTGTTCATCTGGTCCATCACCGAGGGATTGAAGCGGGTGGATCTGGAGCATGTGGTGGCCGAACGTCTCACCAACGAGCCGGATGCCACGCTGGCGCACATCAAGGCCACCGGTCGGCCGGGATTGTACGTGCTCTGCGATTTCCATCCTTTCCTGCAGGACAATCCGAAAAACGTGCGCCTGCTGAAGGAAATTGCCATGCGCTACGAGCAGCTGCAACACACCGTGATTCTGCTCAGCCACGCACTGTCGATTCCGCCCGAGATCAAACGCTATTGCGCGCAGATGGAATTGTCGCTGCCCAGCGATGAGGAATTGCTGAGCATGATCCGCGATGAGGCGTCGCTCTGGTCCAATCGCAATGGCGGCCAGAAAGTGCGGACCGACAACCGCACTCTGGAAAAACTGGTGGCCAATCTGCGCGGCATGACGCATTCCGACGCACGTCGACTGGCGCGGGGCGCGATCATCGATGACGGCGCCATCACCGCATCCGATCTGCCGGACATGAACAAGGCGAAATTCCAGCTGCTCGACATGGGCAGCGTGCTCAGCTACGAATACGACACGGCGGATTTTGCCGAAGTGGGTGGGCTGCTTGGATTGAAGCGCTGGCTGCAGCAGCGGCGCGATGTGTTCCACAATCCGCAGCCGCACATCGACCCGCCCAAGGGCATCCTGCTGCTGGGCGTGCAGGGCAGCGGTAAAAGTCTGGCGGCGAAAGCGGTGGCCGGTCTGTGGGGTGTGCCCTTGCTGCGGCTCGACTGCGCGGCGCTGTACAACAAATTTATCGGCGAATCGGAAAAAAACCTGCGCGATGCGTTGAAGTTGGCAGACACGCTGGCGCCTTGCGTGCTCTGGCTGGACGAACTTGAAAAAGGCATTGCCACCGAGGACAACGATAACGGCACCTCGAAACGCCTGCTGGGCACGATGCTGACCTGGATGGCGGAACGCAACAAGCCGGTGTTCATTGTGGCCACATCCAATGACATCACCCGGTTGCCGCCAGAGCTGGTGCGCAAGGGCCGGCTGGATGAAATCTTTTTCGTCGACCTGCCGCAGGAAAATGTGCGGCGCGATATTTTTGCAATTCACCTGCGCAAGCGTGGCCTCAATCCGGACCTGTTTGATCTGGACCGGCTGGCGCGGGCCTGCGAAGGATTTTCCGGTGCCGAGATCGAGCAGGCGGTAGTGGCGGGACTGTACCGCTGCGCCGCTGAACAGACGCCGCTGGATGCCCAGCACATCCTGCAGGAAATCGCTGCCACCAATCCGCTGGCGGTGGTGATGGCGGAAAAAATTGCCCAGCTGCGGGCATGGGCAGCCGATCGCACTGTGCCGGCGGATTGAGCCAGCATGGACGATCCACGCGACAGACGTCCGCACGTACAGCAGGCGCGTGACACTGACTCACTGGCGATGGCACCGCTCGACCTGCAGCTCACCCTGTCTGCCTCCAGCGTTTCTGCCGCCTATCTGCAATCGCTGCTGCCGACACTGGCGCAGCATTATGGACTGGACCTGAACACCTTGCTGGAGCGTGCTGGCCTGTCGGCGCAGGACTGGCAGGACCCGGAAGCGCTGGTGCCCCTGTTTCAGGCCGGCGCCCTGTGTCTGGAAATCCTGCGTGCCAGCGGCGATCACGGCCTTGGCCTGGTGATGGGAACACGGGTGCAGCCGCGTTCCTATCAGGTGCTGGGTTATGCGGTGATGAGCAGTGCCAATCTGGGCGAGGCCATCGACCGTCTCATCCGTTACGAAAAACTGGTGGGCAAGCTGGGCAGCACACAGCTGCTGCGCGACGGTGATCGCTGTCGGCTGCAATGGCACTGCCCGTTCAGCGGCGACTGGACCCGTTATATCAAGGAAGCCGCCATTGCCGGCTGGGTCACGTTCGCGCGTGCGTTGCTCACGGATGCCGTCGCTCCGACGCAGGTCTGCTTCGATCATCCCGCGCTGATTCCGCCGCAGCGGTATGACGAGGTTTTTCACTGCCCGGTCACGATGAATGCCGGCTGGTGCGGCGTGGAATTTGACGCACGGCTTTTGTCGCTGCCGCTGCACAGCGCCGACGCCGGATTACGCAAGCTGATGGACGCGCAGGCCGCGCAACTGCTGCAGGATTTCGAGCAGACCACCAATCTGGTGAACGAAGTGCGGGCGCAGATAGCGCAGACATTACCTAATGGCGAACCGGCGCTGGAAACGGTGGCGGAACGTCTGCAGCTCACACCGCGTGCGTTGCAGCACCGCCTGAAGCAGAATGGCGTGGCCTTCAAGGAACTGGTGGACAGCGTGCGTCGTGTCCTGGTGCTGCATTATCTGCGCGATTCGCAGACCAGCCTGCAGGACACTGCATTTTTACTGGGCTTTTCCGAGCAGAGTGCCTTCAGCCGTGCGTTCCGGCGCTGGCAGGGCTGCACACCGCAGCAGTATCGCAAGCAGCAGCGGGATTGACGCAACCCCTCAGGGCCGCCCGCCCGTCAGCGATTTCCGGTAAATCCCTGGCGTCACATCAAACCAGTTGCGAAAGGCGTGGGTGAAGGTGCTCTGGTCCTGATAGCCCAGCAGCTGCGCAATGTCCGCCAGTTCCAGTTCGCCGCGCTGCAGATATTCCAGCGCACAGATCCGTCGCACATCATCCAGGATTTCCCGGAACGACGTGTTCTCCTGTTGCAACCGTCGCCGCAGTGTCCGCTCCGAACAGCCCAGCGCACGTGACGCCCGTTGCAGCGATGGAATCTCCCGCGCCAATTGACTTTGCAGATACCCCGCCAGCTGGTGACGCACGGATTCGTAGCGCGCCAGACTTTGCAGGCGGAAATCCAGTTGCCGCCGCAGCACCCGCACTGTCACTTCATCCGCCTGTTGCAGTGGTGTGTCCAGAAAGGAACGCTCCACCAGGATGGCATCGCGGGCCGCGCCAAATTCAATCTCGCAGCCGAAAATGCGTTCGTATTCCTGCGTCAGTTGCGGCGCCCGGTGACGGAACTCCATCTTCAGCAGCGGCTGCTGTGCATGCCAGGTGATCCAGCGGCCAATGCCGGCATAACCGGCCATAACGGCTTCGGTGATGGGCCGCAGGTGTTCCGGATCCTGCTGGCGCGGCGTCCACACCACGGCTGCGTGCGTGCCCTGTTCCTCCAGTCGGGACACACCCAGCGTCTGGTTCAGCGGCTGATAGCGATGATTGAGCAGCACGGCTTCCCGCAGCGTATTGCTGCACATGGCGGCGAGGCCAAGAATGTCGAACGTCCCCGGCTTGAACGAATCACCCACCATCAGTCCGAAGCAGGTCTGGCCAGTGGCCGCGATGATGGTGTGCAGCAATTCGATCACGCGGATCGATGGCACCCGGTTGATGCTCAGTTTCAGATAGGCCTCGTCCAGCGCCAGTTGTTGCAGCAGCCAGTTGCGATCCAGTCCCTGGAGTTCAGCAACGGTGACAATGGTGGCGACGTAGCGGGCGGAAAAGTGACCCAACTCCATGGTGATGGCTCGTCCGGTTCCGATGCGGAGAAGGCATATTACCAGTGCTGCGTGCAGAAGGTGAGACCGGCTTCGCAGAAGAGTGCTCTGCGGGCGATTTCATGGTCGGCTGCGGCACCCGCAAACAGCGGGATGGCCGCTTTGGAATGGAATGGTGTATGACTGGTTGGTTTATTCAGGTGTTGCCTTCTGTCCAGATCAGACATTGCGGCCCGGTTGCGGAATATCCAGTGGCAGCCTGACCTGCCGCTGTCGAAAGGACGCCGGTGGTGAGTGGAACCCACTGCCGCGGGGGTTTGGCAGTGTCCGGCATACCGGCAGATACCGAAAAGGTGACAGGGGATTTGCCCGCCGCGCTGAGTTGCGTTGTTGCCGGTTCGTCACGGCATTCAAAGCGGGACATTTCCAGTTGCGCCCGCAGCAGGCGGTTTTCCAGGGAATTCTTCAGCAGGGCCACGCCCAGCGCCACGCACAGCGTGACACCGCAATAAAACAGAAAAGCGCCGGGCTGACCGGGGTACAGGAAACTGCGCCGATTCTCGTTCTGTGCAAACATGGCGGGAATTCCTCGGGCGAACTTTCTTTGTGTGCGATCTCTCTTTGGAGGAATGTACTGGTGTGGTGCTGCTACATATTGGGCAGGAAGGCCAAACGGTTTGGGAATTGCGGCCATGAATTGAAAAGAGGATTGCCTCCACCGGCGACAGCGCCGACGTATGCAGGTCACGTGCGCGCACAACGGCAGGAGGACTGATAGCCCCTGATCGCTTCTGTTTCCCTCTCCGGTGCCTGGAGCACCGCAACCATTGGTAACAGGTCACTCCTTTTTTCTTCCCTGTACACCACACTCGTTGAAGGCGACTTGAATCCGATATGAAAAAAAATGAGCTTGGCTGCGCGGGTTATCGCGGATTGATGCCTTGAATGTTACGAACTGTGAAGACTGCGAGTCACTTGGCGTCCGTTAGTTGAATGTGTCCTAAAAAATACGAAAGCAAGAATTTGTCTCGCCATTGAGCGTTCCTAGCCCGATTCGTTCCGTCAAGGGCACGACGATTGTTACCGCGCATGAGTACAAATCGCGTCGAAAAAACGCTTTCCGATAGCCAGTGGTTATAGCGGGCTTACGATGTGTCTGGCGTGCTACTTTCTGTAATCGAGCAAATTCGCTATCTC
>JBMOPR010000778.1:0-6013 GCA_049323075.1 Pseudomonadota bacterium | reverse complement strand
GTTGTCCACTTTCAGCGATGCGGTGGGTGCGATGTTGCTCATCACCTGGTTGAAGTTGTCGCGGTCGATGGACACGAACTTGCGGTCCTTCAGGGATTTTTTATTCTCGACGTTGTCGCCGGAATAGTCGCCCATCACGCCCACCACAAAGGGCAGTTCCTTCACCTGTTCAGCACCGCCGGTTTCGACGTCATAGGTAATGTGCACACGCGGCTTGCGCACGCGTTTCAGTTTGTCATGGATGCTGTCTGCCATTGTTATTCCCTCCGGTTGGATTCAATGTGGATGTCGGACGTTGTTGATCAGTGAAAAGTGTTGCTCGCCAGTAGCGGCTGACTGCTCAAATAGTCTTGCTGGATTCGGATTACTGCACCGGTTACCAACGCATGCTGCTGCTGTCCTCGCTGGATTCCGGGGTACTGCTCGGGCTGGCGACCGGCGTTGCGGCCGTATTGGCGATAGTCGCATAGGCCGCGCTGTTGTGACTGCTGGTCGGATTGAAATTGGCACCGGTCAGATGCTCGTAAAAAGCGCGGGCGGTGGGATCGGGAACCAGTTCCATGATCAGTTCTGCCATGGACATGCGTCCCCATCTTACCAGCCGTTCGATTCCGCTGACCAGCGGTGTATGGGGCTCGGTAGTGCGGAAAAATACCGCAACTTCCTCCAGCTTGCGCAGGGCATCCTCGCGGCTGGTAATGGGGCCAGTACTGGTGCGTGCGGCGGTGGGTGTGCTGACAGCGGCGGCAGTGTTCTCACTGGCCGTTTCCGCTTCTGCTTCCTGACTGGCCAGTTTGTCTTTTGCCAGAAAACGCACGGTGCGGGTGATTTCCTCCAGCGTTTCCAGAATCAGAGAGAAGGGCGGTGCCAGGTTGCCGCAATGCTTGCGCAGCTGGTCGTTCATGGCGCGGTAATCGGCGGTGGCGGTTTCCAGATCTTTCACCAGCGTTTGATAAAAGGCATCAGGTGCAGAGTTCACGGCCTGCTGGATATCGTTCAGGCTGAAGCCCAGGATGGCCAGTTTTTCTGCCCGCTTGTCCTCATCGGCAATCTTGCCGGCGTCGCGGGCCTGCTGGTATTGCCAGTAACTGAAGCCACCACCGGCAACATCCGGTGTTATCAAGGCGTTGCGCATCGGTGCCAGCAGGGTGCCTTCACCGCTTTCGCCGTTCAGGCCCGCCAGCGGTGCAACACGGGTTTCGATGCCGTCTTCGTCCGGCAGTGGGTACAGACCGTCCCAGTATTGCTCCACCAGCGACCGGGCCAGGCTGAAGCCTGCGCGCAGGCCGGCGAAATCGTGAAATCGCACCAGCGCCTCGATGTACCAACTCACCACTTCCAGATCTTTCGACTGGTCCTTGAGAATGCCGGGGGCCAGTTCCAGAATCGGTCTCCATTCCTTGAGAATGCCGGAGGCGGCTTCCGGATCGAACAGGCTGGCGCGTTCGGCAGCGCGGGCAGCATTGCGGGCGTCCTTGATGCGGTAGTAGGCAGAGGTGGGCGACGCATCCTCGCGCAGGTCACTGCCGTGCGGTTGTGCTTCCGTTACCGGCTGGGTCAGTGTTGCGATGTCGATGAGGTCGGCTGCCATGATCATTCCCTTATTTTTTTATGCAATTTTTTATTCAATTCTAGCCAAGGTTTCTGGCGGGGTTTGCGTTTAGTGTGGCCTGTGGCGGCAATTCAGCAAGGTTCATTCCAGTGCGTCTGGCGCCAACCGTGAATATTCCACTCTCCGCTCAGAAAGGCGGCAAAGCCGCGCGGGTCCGGCAGGTGTTCGCTGCTGAGCAGTAATTGTCCTGCATTCCACAGGCTGAAGCTGGCGTGCCGTTCCCGCAGCAGGGTTTCCATTAATGGCAATCCGGCCCGCAGTGACATGTCACCGGTGTTTTCTGGCGTGCCGCCGGGCTGCAGGGTGACACACAGACCCACCGCCGGGGTGTTGCCCGCCGGCGCATGCCAGCGGCTGTGCCGTGGCGCGGGCAGTTCGTCGAGCACGCCGGTCACCGCTTCCACCGTGGGGGTTTCCTGCAGGCAGGCCAGTCCGATGGTTTCCAGCCGTTCGAACCAGGCCGCGTTGTCCAGCAGCGCATGGCTCAGCAGGGTGGTGGGGGACAACGGCTGCGCCAGAGTCAGCGGAAAATAACGTCCCACCCGGTCCACGCTGGGCAGCAGGATGCCCAGCCAGGCATTGCCGTCGGTGCAGCCGGACGACAGGGCAAAGCGCCAGATCGGCATGGTCCAGCCACTGTTCTCCCAGGGCCTGCTTGCTGATGGCGATGCCCTGCTGCAGCCAGGTGTCCCACTGCTCGACGAACGAGCGCGGCAGGTTGCGCTCGACGAAATCGCCGTAGCCAGGCAGTTTGCCGAAGAAGCCGCAGTGTTGATGGCCGGAGTGGCTCATGGCGATATCCTTACAGCCGGTCCGGACAGCGGTAGCTGCGCAGCAGGCCCAGGTCGAGGCCGCTGGCGCGGGTGTCCGCTTCCAGCGAATAGTCGGCCCGGCGGGTGTCCTTGATGATGGTGATGGTGTAGCGCGTGCCATCCACCTTGCGCAGGCCCGATGCATCCAGCAAGCGGTAGAACGACCAGGTGCCCTCGTAATTTTCCCGGTGCAGGGTCTGGTTCAGGTCCTCGAACAGCACCCGCACCGACAGTTCCCGCCCTGCTTTCCAGCTGGCGGGTTTGGGAATTTTCGGGCCATGGGTGTATTCGAAGCGCTGGTCGCCCAGTTGCAGTTCGAAGCGGCCCACGGCGGTATCGAGTGTGACGGGTCGGATACGGAAACTGGTGCCGTTCTCCTGGCCGCCGGTGAAGAAGGCGGTGCGGATGGTATCGGCAGTACGGATCTGGGCCAGGGCGTCGCCGGAGATTCCCAGCGACTGGCCCTCCACTGCTTTCACCCGGCCACTGCTGTCGAGGAAGGGTTTGATGTTGGCCTGCACGAATGCCTGTTCGATGCCGCCGGGCATGAAGAAATTGTTGAAGTCCTCCAGGCTGGCTTCGCTGCCGCCGTTGCGCAGCGGATAACGGTTGGCCAGGGTGCTGTTGAACTTGTCCGCCACTTCTTTTTTCCAGCTGGCATTCAGCTGGCCCTTGGCGCCGCCCAGCATCACGCCCCAGATATGGTTGGCGGATTCGGTAAGCCAGAGATTGACCGGCGTCGGTGCGTTGCTGGCCAGTACGCGGATCTTGCGCAGCGGGTCAGCGGCATTGCCGCTGTAGCGTTCCTTGGCGGCGGCGAAAATCGCCTCGTTGGGATTGGGCGCCACGGCCATGTCGTTGAAGTAACCGTGCAGTTCCTTCAGTGCCGCCAGGATGTCGTTAATACCGGCGGGCTGCTGCTCGGTCTGTTGGGTCAGCTGGTTCAGTTCGCGGAATTCGATGTCCACCGGCGTGGGTGTGATCACCTTGCCCAGCAGTTTGCCGGCCGCATCTTTCACCGCAGCAGAGGCGCCCGGAATTGCCGGTGGTTGCGGCCAGCCGGGCGTCAGGCTGGTGTGTTCGCGCACCACTTTCAGTACGGCCACGATGGAGGAATATACCGGGTCCGCCAGCTGCTTCAGGCCGTTGGTGGCGGCCTGCAGTTCGCCGAAGGGCTTGATGTGCAGCAATTGCAGGAAGCTGCGCCACTGGGAACGGTAGTCGCTCATGTACAGGTCTTTCAGTTCCGCCGCCAGCGCTTCCTTGTCGGCGTCGGTGAAGTCGTCCACCTGTTCGTCGCCGTAAATCCAGCGGTCCGCTTCGAGTTGCTTCAGCAGCGGCGAATCGGTGCTGAAATCCAGGCTGTCGTAGCCGGGCTTGGTGAACAGGGCCAGCATCATCAGCTCCGGCGTGCTGCCGCTGTAACCGAACTGGGCGGCGGCCTTGGCACCCATCTGGGCGTACAGATCCAATTGCTCCTGGCCGAGCGGGCCGGCTTTCAACTGGCTGTAGAGGCGCTGCGCTGCCGGAATCTGCCGCGCCTTCATGCGCGCGCTTTCCACCACCTGGGCATTCAGCGCCAGCGGTTCGAAACCTTTGCCCAGCAGATGAGTCAGGTGATCCATCAATTCCTGCTGCTTGCTGGCCTCGCCGGGGTACTGCTTCACCCATTGCTGCTGCGCCCAACGCTTCACGGTGCCGGCGTCGAAATGGCCAGGGTCGCCCAGCATCAGATAGGCGCGCAGGGTATCGATCAGGGCCTGGTCGTCGGCGTTGAGGCTGTTCAGGTGCTGCTCGATCAGATTGCCAAAGCGGGGCAGGTAGTCCTTCTGCAGTGCCTGGTGATACAGCTTGTCGGCGGCGGCATCGACACTGGCGTCATAGAGGCCCATGCCGGACAGCCAGGGGTGTTCCTCCTGGTTGTAGACACCGGCAGCCGACCGCAGCGGATTGAGCGAGGGCAGGGTGCTGGGCAGTTCGCGATCCTGATTGTTGAGGCCGTCGCGGGCAGTTTTGAACTGGCCGGTGAGATCGCTCACCTGCGCCATGAAATCGTCGTTGCGTTTGACGGTGGCCGTCCACACTGCCAGGGCTCCAACGACCACCAGTGCCAGCAGACCAAAGTAAACGCGGCGCAGCCACAGCAGTGAGGTTTCCACCTGCCGGTTGCTGCCCACCAGTTCCGCTTCGGGGATCACCACGGTACGGAACAGGCGGTTGAGGAAGAAACTTTTGCCGGCACCCGGCGCATTGCGCAGCACTTCGCGGCTGAGACCAAAATTGGCCGACACCGCCGCCATCATCCGGTCGATCGGCGTGCCTTCCTGGGTGCCGCTGCACAGATACACGCCGCGCAGCACCGGCGCATCGCTGAAGCGGTTGGCAGAAAATGCCTCGTTCATGAAGTCGCTCACCAGCGGCTTGAGTGCTTCCACCTGCAGCGGAAAGCCCTGGATCAGCGCCCGCTTGGCAGGATCGCGTTCGTTGTGCACGCGCCACAATACGCGCTGGTTCAGGCGCAGTACCAGTTCGTCCAGTTCGGCGGGCAGGCTGGCCAGACCCTGCTGGGCATCCTGTTGCTTGCCTGCTTTCGCATTGAAGGTAACGCCCCAGATTTGCTGGCGTTCCGGCTGGGTCAGGTTGGCGAAAAAGTCGGTGAAGCCGGCCAGCAGGTCGCACTTGGTGAGCAGCACGTAAATCGGCACCTGGATGCCGAACGCTTTCTGCAGTTCGTCGATGCGCTCGCGGATCTGCTTGGCGGCGTGACTGCGCTGGGCCGGTTGCTGGGTCATCAGATCCTGCACGCTGATGGCGATCAGCGCGCCATTCACCGGCCGGCGCGGGCGGTACTTTTTCAGCAGGGTGAGAAAGGTCTGCCAGGCGGAATTGTCCACCACCTTGTGGCTGTCCTGGGTGGTGTAGCGGCCGGCGGTGTCGATCAGCACCGCTTCGTTGGTAAACCACCAGTCGCAGTTGCGCGTGCCGCCGATGCCGCCGAGCGCACCTTTGCCGTGGCTGTCCGCCAGGGGAAATTCCAGTCCGGAATTCACCAGCGCAGTAGTTTTGCCGGCACCAGGCGGGCCGATGATGATGTACCAGGGCAGTTGATACAGTGCGACCTTGCCGTTGCTGCTGTCGAACTTGGCTTTGCGCAGGATCGCCATGCCGTCGCGGAAACGCTGGTTCAGCGCCGCCAGTTCCTGATCGCGTTTTTCTTCATCCGGATTGACCTGGCTTTCCTGCAGAGCGTTCAGCATGCCGCTGTTGCGGCGCTGCGACAGGAACATGCTGATCATCTGGATCACCAGCCATATCAGCAGCACGCCGAGGATCAGGATAAGCCGCACGGTGGGCGACAGGGTGGTGTTGTCTTCCCCGAATTTGACGAAATCCGCGCCGAACCAGATCACCAGCCCCAGGGCGATGACGCCCAGCAACCCCAGAAAAATCTTGTTTTTGATCAGGTCAAGCAACCGCTTCATGCGTCCGTCCAGTTGGCCGTGAATGTTGTTGGTATTTTGCGTTGCAAGTGTGCCACGTTGCTAATGTTGAAACGTGCGGATGGATCAGGAAGGCGGGGACTGGTCCA
>JBMOPR010000777.1:0-6033 GCA_049323075.1 Pseudomonadota bacterium | reverse complement strand
TTTTTTGCATTTTATGCAATCCCCTCCATTGACGCTGTAAGAATTGCCGGGCAAGGGATGCCCGGTACGATTCGCCATCCAGTTCACTTCGCCGCACAACCCTGACAATACTGGCTGCAGCCCGCGCCAGCCGTGCTCTGCGCGCGACATCTTCAGATACGGGTAATGCCAGGCACGGAAGTTGCCTTACTGTCTGCGTACGATACGAAAGGCGGGTTTGTAGCCATCGCTCCAACGGGAGACACGCTGGCCACAAGCCCACCAGCCATCATCATGTTGCAGAACGGAATGGGAGAAGACCATGTCGGACCATGAAACAAAGGAAGTGCAGGAACTCATCACGATACTGAATGACAGCGCCGATTTTTATCGGGAAGCCCATGACAAGGTGACCAATGCAGCCCTCAAGGAAACGTTTGACGAGATCGCCGGTATCAAGGAGCAGCTGGTAGACCGGTTGCAACCGCTGGTGGTGCTGCAGACCGGGGAAGCGGAACACGGTCACAGTGTATCGGTCAAGGTGCGTCAGATATACACCAATGTTCTCGCCTCGTTGCAAAAAGACAAGGCGGAAACCTTTATCGACAATCTTGAAGAAGTGGAAGACAAAACCCGCCAGCAGGCGCGCAAGGCTATGGATGCGGCAGACACAACTGTCGTGGCCATTGCGCTGCGCGATGCTTTTCCGGATATCGAGCGTTGCCATGATGAAATGAGCCGGCTGAAGGCGGCCCGCGCCCGTTAGCCACGCCCCGTGGCATGAGGGCGGGCGCGAACCGTCCTGCAGATAACCTTTCCAATTCAAGGAGAACCACCATGACTGTCAGAGAAGAAGCGTTTGCACGCGACAAGGCCGAGCATCAGGAATACACCAATCTGAAGCGGGATGTTGAAACACTGCGCAAGGATCTGGCCAGGCTGTCGAGCGGACTTCTGAGCGATGCGAAAACCAGCGCCGAGCAGGTGCTGAGCAGCGTTAACCAGAAATCCCAGGACGTTGTGCGCCAGGCCGAGGAAAAAATCGGCGAGAAGCCTTTCCTCAGTCTGCTGATGAGCTTCGTGCTGGGTTTGATTCTGGCCAAGGTGCTGGATTCGAGAAGCGCGCGGTAGTGTTGGCGAAGCACAATGCCGGAGCCGCAGCAGGATCAATCAGGAGAACGAACGGATGAAAAGCATAGTGCAGTGGTTGCTCATTTGCTTCTTTCTCGTGGTTGGTCTGTGGCTTTTGCTGTTCGGCGTATTGGCTGCGGGAATCGTGCTGCTGCTGAAGGCGCTCATACTCGTATTGACGCCAGTGGCGGGTTTGGCCGGGGCCTATGCGGCCAGCGGCATCGTATGCCTGGTGGGTGTTGCCCTGGTCTTACTGGTTGTATGGCTAGTCATGCGGCAAGCGACAACGCATCAACCTGCATCGCTTGCCGGCCCGGCCAAAGTGAACGCGTACGATTCCGCCACACTGATTCTGAAGAAATATCCGCTGGAATCGGTCGTGGTGGCGTTTGCCGCCGGCCTTTCGTCCCAGGATATGGGCGAGCTGAAAAAAATGGCAGGGATGATGTTGCGGGAAAGCGAAGGCGGCTAGAGCCATTGCCTGCAACGCTGGATTTGCTGTGCGATCAGGCATCGTTCAGGTTTTTCGCCGGTTCGTCCGTTGCCGTCCCATGAAAACAGATCGCATGTCGTCCGGTTACGAGGAGAAAGTCACATGGACAGTCATTCCGTTTTTGGAATTTACGACGAATATCCCGACGCCACGGCGGCTGGTTTTGGCCCGCTGTTCGCTCTGGTGGTGGTGGTCGCGCTGGTGTCGTTTGCCACTGCGTTGCCTCACGCGCTGGTACCGATGATCGGGTTGCACTATTTCCTGGGTTTCATGCTGTGTGCGCTCGCGTTGCTGAAGCTGACTCATCCGCTGGCCTTTGCGGACAGTTTCCAGCGCTATGATCTGCTGGCACAGAAATCCCGCTTTTACGCCTTGTGTTACCCCTATATCGAACTGTTGCTTGGATTGGGTTATCTGTCATTTTCAATGCCTTACCTTGTCTATGCCCTTACCCTTGCGCTGATGTTGTTCAGTGTTGCCGGTATATTTGCCGCACTGCGTAACGGGGTGGATACCCGTTGCCCCCACATCGGCCGGTCACTCAGGGTCCGACTCAGCACGGTTACGCTGGTGGAGTGCATGCTGATGATCCTGGTGACGCTGGCGCTGATGCTGATGCGCAGCGGTCTGATCTGAGCGGGCCGAGGTCCGTGCCCAGCCGCTTAGTGCCAGACCTTTTGCGCGCCATGGAATATCTGCAACCGGGAGGAGACCACTATGCAGTGGCGGGAGCTCGGTGAGTCGGTTCAGTCGTATATGGACCAGCACGCATTGATGGAGTGGTTCTATTTCATTTTGCTGCTGCTGGCCATTTATTTTCTGCTGCATTTCATCCAGAAAACCCTCGCCCGACGGTTGCCGCAAAAGGCCAGTACCGTCTATATAGTTGAACTGTGGAAACGGGTACTCAAGGCTACCACCCGGCTGTTTCTGGTGGGTGTGGCCCTGTTTTTCAGCGTTCGATTTGTCGAACTGAAGCCGTCGGTGGAAAGCCTCCTGGTCAAGGTGAGCATGATCATCTTCTGGGTGCAGATAGCGCTCTGGTTCAGCTCGGCGGTGACCTATGCCGCCGATGTCTATGTCCGGCGACGCAAGGACAGCGATACCTCTGTCACCACGGTCGCCGGTATGACGTCGTTTATGTTGCGGATGCTGGGGATTATCCTCATTGCCATCATCGCGCTGGACAATGTTGGCTTCGACGTCACTACGCTGATTGCCAGCCTGGGCATTGGTGGCATTGCAGTGGCGCTGGCGGTACAGAATATATTGGGTGACCTGCTGGCGTCGCTGTCCATCACGCTGGACAAGCCGTTTGTGGTCGGGGATTTCATTGTCATGGATAATTTCATGGGGTCGGTGGAGCATGTTGGACTGAAAACAACCCGGGTCCGCAGCCTCGGTGGTGAGCAGATCATCATTCCGAATTCAGAATTGCTCAAGGGCCGCATTCGCAATTACAAGCGCATGATGGAGCGGCGTGTGCTGTTCACTTTCACCGTGGGATACGATACGCCGCGTGACACCCTGGTCGAAATTCCACCCCGTATCCGTGCCACCATAGACAGCATTGAAATGACGCGGTTCGATCGTTGTCACCTGTCGCAGATTGGTGAGTTTGGTTTTATCTATGAATGCGTGTACTTTGTGCTGACACCGGATTACAACCGGTACATGGATATTCAACAGCACATCAATCTGGAACTGGTAAGTGCAGTGCAGGAACTGGGCGCCGAGTTTGCCTCGCTGTTGCAGGCCAAGGCCCATCCGGCATTGACGTCGAAACTGACCTGACGGCGGCAGCCTGGCGCAGATGGCTTGCCGGCTGGCGATATCGAAATGCGGAGTCCGGGTTCACCGGCATGCGCATGACCTCTCTCGCGATAGCAAAATTGAAGATATGATCTGATCTGACACCGCCATCGCCTTTTGAGCTCCGTCGTGTATGATCTGGTTTTTCCATTTCGGATCTTGCAGGGGGAAGCATGAAATCATTGAACAATAAAGTAGTGGCATTGACCGGAGCCGCATCGGGAATCGGCCGTGCCCTGGCCATTCAGCTGGCGCAGAAAGGCTGCCATCTGGCGCTGTCCGATGTGGATGAGCAGGGGCTGCAGGAAACGGTGGCCTGTCTGCCTGCCCGCACGATCTGCAGCACTCATCGTGTGGATGTGGCCAGCAGGGACAGCGTGCATCAGTGGGCCGACGAAGTGGTGCGGATTCACGGTGGCGTTGACGTCATCATCAATAATGCCGGCGTGGCGACCTACTGTTCTATCGAAGACATCAGTTACGAGGATTTCAACTGGGTCTTCAACATCGTGTTTTACGGCGTGCTGTATGGCACCAAGGCCTTTCTGCCGTATCTGCGGCAGCGGCCTGAAGGGCACATCGTCAATATCTCCAGCGTGAATGGCTTTTTTCCGTTTCCCGGCAATGGTCCCTACAACTGCGCCAAGCATGCAGTGAAGGCGCTGAACCAGACGCTGATCCAGGAATTGCGCGGCTCCAATATTCATGTGACGTCCGTGCATCCCGGCGGCGTGCGTACCAGCATCGCCCGCAATACGCGCTTTATCAAAACCATGGTGGAAGACGTGACTCACGAGAAGGCAGCCAAGGTGTTTGAGCGGGCGGCCAGAACCACGCCGGACCAGGCGGCAGCCATCATCATCGATGGCATCCTGCATAACCGGGAACGGCAGCTGGTGGGTGCTGACGCGCATGTGCTGGATGCATTGACCCGGGTTTTTCCGCAGGGATTTTCCAATCTGGTGGGGCGGGTATTGTTGCGTGGTGCGAAAACAGGAGGGCGTCCATCCTGATATGAAAACCATCGGCCTGATTGGCGGCATGAGCTGGGAATCCACGCTCACCTATTACCGGCTCATCAACGAGTCGGTGAAGGTGCGCCTGGGTGGCCTGCATTCCGCGCGGATCATTCTTTACAGTGTGGATTTCCATGAAATCGCGCAGCTGCAGAAGGCGGGCGACTGGCATGCCGCGGGTGCGCAACTGATAGCCGCCGCCCGATCGTTGCAGGCTGCTGGTGCTGATATTCTGCTGTTGTGCACAAACACCATGCACAAGGTGGCAGACGAGATTCAGGCGGCAGTGAACGTTCCGTTCCTGCACATTGCCGACGCCACCGCGCAGGAAATCAGGGATGCGGGAATTGCAACCGTCGGCTTGCTGGGCACCCGGTTCACCATGGAAGAGGATTTCTACCGCGAACGTCTTGGCTCCGCGCAGGGACTGCAGGTGTTGATTCCGGGTGAGGCGGATCGTGAAACGGTTCACCGCGTTATTTATGACGAGCTTTGTCTGGGGCAGATCTCCGCGGCTTCACGCGCGGTGTTCAGCCGGATCATGGCGGATCTGGTGGCCCGGGGTGCCCAGGGGCTGGTTCTGGGCTGCACTGAAATTTCGTTGCTGGTGGATCAGGGCGATGCGTCCGTGCCGCTGTTCGACACTACCAGCATTCACGCGCACAAGGCGGCCGACTGGGCGTTGGGAATGGCATAGGCACAATTCCGGCGATGCACATGTTGGTTCGGGTGAGTCGGACGGGGCTGTCGTAACGGCGGGGCGTCGGTGCCGGCTTGCTTGCGCCCTGTCGTTTCTTCGACGGCGTTTTCATTGCTCAATCCCGATACCCTGACTGCACTTCCGGCGGGTTGTCGTTGTCCGGCAGGGGCGTCAGCAGGCGTGTGACCAACACCTTGTCCACCCGGTTGCCGTCCATGTCCAGCACCTCAAGTTGCACGTTGGCCAGGGTGAGCACGGTGGTGACTTTGGGAATGTGGCCCAGCACGGTCATGATCAGGCCGCCCAGGGTGGAGTAGTTACCCTGTTCTTCCTCCGGCAGTGACCGGATGCCGAATTTTTCCTTGAACTCGCTGATGTCCACCAGCGCATTCACCAGCCAGCTGCCATCCTCGCGCTCGATGAAATCCGGTTCGTATTCCTGGTCGTCCGCCGGCATGTCGCCCACGATGGCTTCCAGTACGTCGTTCACTGATACCAGACCACTGGTCTGGCCGTGTTCGTCCACCACGATGGCCAGGTGCACGCGGGATTTCTTGAACTGCTCCAGCAGTTGCAGCGCGGTGGCGGAGTTGGGCACGAACAGCGGGCGCTTGATCATGTCCGAGATATCCAGCGATTTGCCGCTCAGTACCTGATTCATCACGTCCTTGGAATAGAGGAAGCCGATCACGTTGTCGATGCCGCCCTTGCACACGGGAATGCGCGAGTGGGTGGAATCCTTGATCTTCAGCAGATTCTCTTCGCTGCCGTCTTCAAGGTCGATGTAATAGACCTCCTTGCGCAGCGTCATGATGTTGCTGACGCGCTGGTCGTCCAGCCGCAGCACGTTACGCACCATGGTGTGTTCGGATTCTTCCAGCACGCCGGCCTCGGTGCCCTGC
>JBMOPR010000776.1:2702-6035 GCA_049323075.1 Pseudomonadota bacterium | reverse complement strand
CTACCAGCTGCGGCTGGGCAGCACCGATCATCCCGCTACCCGCCCCCTGCGGGCACTGGGCATGGATCGCAAACGCCCGCTGGCCCTGATCACCTGCGCCGATTACCAGGGTCGCATGCAGGAAGGCGTGGCGGTGGAGCGACTGCACCGGCCAGTGGCCCCGCGTCCGGGCCCTAACCCATCCCACCTGATGGCCTGAAATCCTGGCGACAGGAACATGCGCTCAATCGGAAAAATCCTGCGCCAGCGTAAACGTACTGGTGAACTGACGCTCCGCGCCGGTAAATGGGTCGACAAACACCAGGGCCTGCGCCAGCAATTGCAGGGGCTGGCTGAAATCGCCAGGCTCACGCGGGGTTTCAGCGGGATAGTAGGGATCGTTCAGGATCGGCATGCCCAGCGCCGCCATGTGAATACGCAGCTGGTGGGTTTTGCCGGTGACAGGGAACAGCCGGTACAAACCCAGGCCTTCCTGCCGCTGTGCGGCAAGCTCAATGCGGGTGATGGCATTCACCTCACCCGCCCCTTCCTGCCGGCGGTAGAAATCGGCAGCGGCGCCGATGTGGCTGGCGCGGGTCAGGGGGAATTCCAGCGCGTCAGGTAACGGTGCTATAGCCAGATAAACCTTGTCCACCTGCCGCTCGCGGAACAGCCGGTGGTAGGCGTCCCGTGCGCCCGGATGCTTGGCGATCAGCACCAGCCCGGCGGTATCCCGGTCCAGCCGGTGCAGCACTTCCAGATCGCCCTGCCCCCGCTCGTGCCGCAACCGGCTGATCAGGGTTTCGTGCAGGTAGCCGCCGGAGGGCACCGTGGGCAGGAAATGCGGTTTGTCTGCCACCAGCAGGTGATCGTCCTCGTGCAGGATTCTATGGGGGAACGGCACCGGAAGTTCAGTTTCCAGTTCGCGGTAGTAATACAGGCGGGTGCCGGGCAGGTAAGGGGAATCCGGCGAGATGGGTTGACCCCGGGTGTCGAACACATCGCCACGCGACATGCGATCGTGCCAGCGCTCGGAGGATACGGCGGGAAAACGGAGCGTCAGAAATTGGAGCACAGAGGTAAAGACCGGACCGTCCGGGTCAGGCGCCGGCAGGTAAACCGAGTTGGGGCTTATACCGGCACGAACCGGCAGCACGGGAGCGGAGCGCTTCTTTCGCACGGGATCTGTTGGGCCTTCGGGAAATGCCTGACCGGCACCGGACCGGCATTATCCCGCAACCCACGCCGCGATTACAGCCGCACCCGATACACTTCCGCCAGCGACAACCGGCCCGCCCTCGCCGCTTTCAGCGCGTTCTGGGTGAGCGGCGTCATGCCGTCATTAACTGCCTGCCGCTCAATCACGTCCGCCGACACACTTTGCATCACCAGCTTGCGCAGTTCCGGCGTCACCTCCAGCAATTCGTACACGGCCATGCGCCCTTTCACACCGGTCTGGTGGCAGCGTTCGCAACCCTTGCCGACATAAAACACTTCGTCGATGCCCACCCCCAGCACGCGGCGGATCTCGGGATCGATCTCTTCCGGCGCCTTGCAGTGGGGGCAGTTGCAGCGCGCCAGCCGTTGCGCCAGCACGCCAATCAGGGAACTGTTCACCAGATAGGGCTCCACACCGATTTCAATCAGCCGCGTGACGGATGTGGCGGCGTCGTTGGTGTGAAGTGTGCTCAGCACCAAGTGGCCGGTGAGCGCGCTTTCCACCGCCATTTTCGCAGTTTCCTGATCGCGGATCTCGCCCACCATGATCACATCGGGATCGTGGCGCAGGATATGCCGCAACGCGCGCGCAAAACTGTAGCCGGTGGAGTGGTTCACCTGGATCTGGGCAATGCCGTCCATGTGGTATTCCACCGGATCTTCCACGGTGATGATGTTGACGTTGCTCGCCTTCACATGATCCAGCGCCGTGTACAGCGTGGTGGATTTGCCGGAACCGGTGGGGCCGGTGACGAGGAATATGCCGCTGGTGCGGGTGAGCAGATGACGCAGTTTCAACGCGTCCGCCACATCGAAACCGAGCTGCTCCAGATTCTTCAGCGCGAACTGTGTGTCCAGCAGACGGATCACCACGCTTTCACCGTAAATGGTGGGAATCACCGACAGACGCAGGTCCACATGCTTGTCGAGGTAGTGGATGCGGGAGCGGCCGTCCTGGGGCAGGCGGTGTTCGGAAATATCCATGTTGCCGATGATCTTGATGCGGCTCACCACCGCCGGCAGCAGTTTCTTGCTGAAGGTGCGGATGCGCTGCAACACGCCATCGACGCGGAACAGCAGATCCACCACGCCTTCACGGGGGCGGATGTGGATGTCGGATGCCTCGCGCACCATGGCATCGGCAATCACCGTCTGCACCAGTTGCACCACCGGGCGTTCATTGCCCAGCTGCTCCTCACTGTTGGCGTCGACATGAAAGGGTTCATCCCGCGACAGTACGGTCATGCCGTCGAGGGCGGTCTGCACTTCCTGCACGCCGTAATAGGTGGTGATGGCGTAGGCGATATCGTCACCGGGCGCGATGCAGAACTCCAGCACCTTGCCGGTGAGGAAGCGCAGCATGTTGATGAGTTCGGTGTCGGTGGGATCGGACATGGCCACCAGCAGGCGGTCGTTGTCCAGCAGCACCGGAATCACCATATGCTTGCGGGCAAATGCCGCTGGCACACAGGGCAATGCCTTGGGATCGATATCAAACTGACGCAGGTTGATGAAAGGCACGCCGAAGCGCTCGCTGAGGGCCCGCAACACTTGCTCGCGGGTCGCCAGCCCCAGCTGCTGCAGGATTTCGCCCAGCCGCTTGTGACTGATCTTCTGCTCGGCCAGGGCATCGCTCAGCTGGGCGGGCGTAATCGCCTCCATGTCCAGCAGGATTTCACCCAGCGGGCGGGCGGTGTAGCGATAGAAGGTCTGGTGGTGATGGCGCAACTCTTCCGAGTTGGTGATGATGGGGTGAGCCGTCACGGGTGCATTGCTCGGCAGAGGCTGGGTCGACACCATGGGATTGGGCCTGCTTGGGAAGAGGGATTGGCAATACTCAAAGTATGGTTGAGTTTGGGCATGGCGCCATGAGGGCGTGCCGAAGGGAGTTAGGGGCCGGTTAACCAGCATACCAATCTGAGCAATGGCGAATCACCGAACGGCGACCGCCATTGCATCAAGGAGGAGAGAACTATCCCCGCTGGAACTCCAGCAATTTCCAGGCTATGCGCAAGAAGTTGAAACTTTCGCCCGAACAGTACCAATCGTTGTACTGAATTTCATCATATGCAGGATATGACTGGTTCACGGGCCAGGACAGGTCGTGGGCAAAATGTGGCGTGTCGCTATCGCCAT
>JBMOPR010000776.1:0-2692 GCA_049323075.1 Pseudomonadota bacterium | reverse complement strand
GAATATAGAGATACTGAACGGCAAATTCGAGAAAGCGGTTGGCGCGTTCGAGATAGTAGGGATCTTCTGTGGCGATGGCCAGAATGGTGAAGGCTTCCAAGAACTGCACATGAGTGGAGCTCGCCAACACCCAGTATTCTTCGTTAGATTCCAATTCATTATGCTTAAATTCCCAATAGGCTTCCGTTTGATCGGGTTTGCCAAACAGATAACCCCGATCCAGCGCCGCAATCAAGCGGTTTGCTTTTTCTAGGTAGGTCTCATTGAGAGTTGCCTGGTACAGACTGGCATAAGCCACCAATGGCGACGCCTGACTCCAACCGAAAACATTACCCTCGAACAATCCGCCCTGCTCCGCATTCGCAAGTCGATCCAGTTTGCGCGCCAGCTTTTCCGCAGCGTCACGATAAGAGATCTGACCGAAAGCCTTGTAGTATTCCAGATTGATGAAAATCAGGCGGGAATACAGCGTGGCCTCCTGCCCTTCAAACACACCGAGCCACTGGAACAGCGGTGTGAGAAAAAAGAAGTTAGCCACTTTGATGATAGGCTTCATGATTGATCGGCAATATCCAGCATCTGCAGGCAGCCCGAACTGAGCACAAGCCAGAAAGCTGTAGGTTCCCACTGCCGTATCAAAGATTTCCCCGTCACTGATTCCGCCCTGCAGAAATCGGCTGACCGCATCTTTCAGCAGATTTTTTTCCCAGATACCGGTCTGATAGGCCCGACGATAAAATTCACCTGGTCCTTCACCGGAATCTTTTCGGATAGTCGCATCCAGTGCAAATAGAAGTTCTGGAGCAAAGGCTGTGGCATCATTCTGCACATCCTCCTCCCAGTTGCCATCTTCATTCCAGTGGCGGGACATAAGATCGTCAAAAGTCTCAACAAAAAACCAGGGTAGACTGTGATCAGGCAGCAACGCCCCTATTGAACTGCTAGCGTCGTAAGCGCGGGCCTGTCCTGTCAGGAAAAATAGCAGGATGAGTATTGCGACCGTTCGGTGCTTTAATTGCGCAAGCGATGTCATGACCATGATGTCCTTATCGTCGGTTAATCCGATGATGTGAATGAGTGATTTATGGTGCAATCAGCAACGCGGTAAGCCGTCGTTGTTCGAGGCAGGATGATAGACAGGGGATGTGGCTCAGTCTATATGAATCCCGTTACTGCCCCGCTGCAAGGCGAGGATGCCAACAGACAACTCACCGCTCCTGCGCAAGGGTGATGATTTCGGGTATTGGAACGGCGAATGCGGAGCCCGGAGCTGAGAGTTTGGTGCGTTGAGCTCCGAATTCGAAACGCCAGGTTGGTTAGGGGTACCTAAAGGAGAGGTAACCCCAGCTGTGGTTCTGAATGGCATGACCACACCACTACCCCACCCGGCGGTTCGTTTCTCAGTTGGCAGGAGCTTCAGTCGCAGGGTTTTCAGCGGCAGGCGCAGTCGTTTCAGCCGGAGCAGGCGCCGGCGTGGCCGGTGCCTTTTCCTTCTTGTCCTTCTTGCCACCAAACAGTTTGTCGAGCTGTTTGCCCAGTTCCTGGTTCACCTTTTCCTTCGCCTTCTGCTCGGCCTGCTGTTTCACTTCCGCTTCGCTGGCGCCCTTGATGCCCAGTTTCTCGCCGAGTTTTTCCGTGGCCTTGTCGCGCATGGCAATGCCGGCGGCTTTCTGCAGCACACCGCCGAAGGCACTCATGTCGGGGCGACACCAGTCCTGCACCGGAATCGATGCGCCGCCCTTACAACGCACCGGCCATTCGGTGCCTTTCAGGTATTTGTGGTCTGCCAGCGACGCCAGCACCACGCCAAACCGGTAATCGAATGTCTGCTCCAGCAGGTCGATGTCGCCCGTGGCGTTGAGCTGGCCGGCGTCGGTGTCGGCGTTCATCGCTGGGGTGATCAGGTGACCATTTTCCACTTTCATATTGGCCAGCATATTGCGAATTTGCGTGTCGCCTTTCAGGGCCTTGGGCAAGCGGGTTTCATAGTCGGGCATCAGCAGAGTGAAGTCGCCGATTTTCTGTTTCAGCGCATCCACCACCACCTGGTTCAGGTTGACGCCGTGCAGCATGCCGTCCGCCACATTCAGGTTGAGCTGGCCCAGGGCCTGCTTCAGCAGCGTGTCCATGTCGTTGCCGCTGGTGCGGGTATCGAGCTTCACCGAGGAGCGGCCGGTGAGCACTTCTGTCTTCACGAAAGGCTGCAGCAGATCACCCAGTTGCAGATTCTGCAGATCGATATTGGTGGCAATTTTCGGTTGCGCACCGCGCACATCCACGCCGGCAGAACCGCTCAGGGAACCTTGCAGCAGTTTTGCGCCCAGATTGCTCACCTGCACATCGCCATCCAGTGCCTTGATGCTGAGACCGATGTCGCGCACCGGAATTTTTTTCACCACCACTTCGCCGGCAGAGAAGGTGCCGTTGATATTGAGTCCACGCAACGGTTCCACCGGAATCAGATCGCCGGCAGGCGCGGATGACGTGGCGGTGGATGACGCGCCTGTCGCAGTGCCAGACGCACCAGCGCCGCCAGCAGCACCCTGGCCAGATGATGCCGTGTCGGCGGATTCCGGCGGCATGTAACGGTCCGCGTCCAGCCTGTCGAGTTTCAGGTTGAAACGCAGTGCCTGCGAGGCCACGTCGGTGATCGCGGCCTCGCCGCTCAGCGTGCTGTCATCCAGTTTCAGCT
>JBMOPR010000775.1:0-6038 GCA_049323075.1 Pseudomonadota bacterium | reverse complement strand
TTCTGTTTTTTGTCATCGCCAGAACGGCAAACAGTCTGTTGATCCTGGCGCGACATCTGCGCGTTGGCGGAAAACGGTTGGCGGAAGATAGCAGCGGATTTACACAAACCCGCCTGCACACAGGAATGGCAATCACCTTGTTGCTGGCTGCGGGACTGTACACCGCAGCCGACAAACTCAAGGCCGGCATACAGACCGCTGATCCGGCTCGCCTGACCTACGCCAAACTGAGCATGCAGCAATGCAGCCTGTACCGTGACAAGACCATTGCCTTCGGCGACCGCGCCGGCAGCCTGGGCTACTGGTGTCCCACACAAATTGCGCAGACCGAAGGGCTGGTGATGTCACGGGATTTCCTGCTCGCCCGCGCGGCAGGCACAGGCGAACAATGGCTGGACGATCACTACGACATCGATCTCTACGTCGTGGATCGCGACCGGATTCCCGTCAAAAGCGGCACACCGGATATCTACATCGTGGTGGACCCCATCCAGGGACGCACGGCACACAAAGCCCTGCTGCACTACTGCTTCCCGGCGACCGCACTGCTGGATTCCAAGCGTTATGGCGCTGACGCCAGCCGCTTCATCTTCGACTACCGGCAAAAAATTCCCTGCGACGCAGCAGCAGAAAGCATCATTGCCGCCATCCAGGCACACGAAGGCATGCGCCGCTACTCACTCCCTGCGGAATATCGCAACAGCCGGCTGAAAACCTGGCTGGAAAATATCGACCGGCGCCTTGCTGATCTCCAATAACCCTTAATCAAGCTTCAAATGCAGCCCTGAATCCGGCCCAAACAAAAAGCCCCGGCACAAACGCCAGGGCTTTCGTAAAACAAGTAGCTGTAAAACAAGTACCAGTAAAACAACAATCAGTCGAACTGGACGCCCAACCGGTGTCCCACTTCCTCGTAGGATTCCACCACACCGCCCAGACCCTGACGGAATCGGTCCTTGTCCAGCTTCTTGCGGGTGTCCTTGTCCCACAGGCGGCAGCCATCAGGCGAGAACTCGTCGCCCAGAATCACGCGACCTTCATACACGCCGAATTCCAGCTTGTAATCCACCAGCAGCATGCCGCCATCCAGGAACAGCTGCTTGAGCACGCCGTTCACCTTGAAGGTCAGTTCCTTCATTTTCTCCACCTGCTCCGGCGTCGCCCAGCCAAAGCTGCGGATGTGGTATTCATTCACCATCGGATCGCCGAGGGGATCGTTCTTCAGGAAGAACTCAAACGTGGGCGGATTCAGATCCTGACCTTCCGGCACGCCCAGACGCTTGCAGATGCTGCCGGCAGAAATGTTGCGCACCACGCACTCCAGCGGAATCATCTCCAGCTTCTTCACCAGAGACTCGGTGTCGTTCAGCAGTTTGATGAAGTGCGTTTCAATGCCCGCTGCTTCCAGCTTCTGCATGATGAAAGCATTGAACTTGTTGTTGACCATGCCCTTGCGGTCCAGCTGCTCGACCTTCTTGCCGTCGAACGCGGAAGTGTCATTGCGATACAGCATGACGTAGACATTGGGATCATCGGTGGTGAAAACGGATTTGGCTTTACCCTTGTAAAGCTCCTGACGCTTTTCCATTGTTATTACCTTTACGCTATACCCGGTTGGTTAGGATTCAAGTGTGCTGTTCAGATTTCGAAATCGATGGCCAGCTGGCGCGGCGGCACCGGCGTGGCGGAATTCTGCTTGCGATTGATGTTGCACCAGTCCAGCCCACTCTTCTGACCGGCCACCTGGATGATGCCCTCCACCGTGGACCTCACATCCAGTAACGCCCGTACCGCCAGGGCCGGTGTATTGTTGGTCTGGCTGATGTGGGTCACGATCAGGTGTTGCAGATTCTCATGCCCCACCTGCCGCAGCATGTCAGCTGCCTGCTGGTTATTCAGATGCCCCAGCGCGCCGGCTACCCGCCGCTTGAGCTGCGCAGGATAAGGCCCCTCCGCCAGCATCCGCAAGTCGTGGTTGCATTCCAGCATCAGCGCATCGCAACCCTGGTAACTGGCCACCATCTGCCGGTTGATCGAACCGGCATCGGTAAGAATACCCAGACGCGCACTGGAAGTGGCAAACACAAACTGGCAGGGTTCGCGGGCATCGTGCGGCACCGGCACCGGTTCAATCTCCATCCCGGCCAGCGTGAACGCGGTGCCCGGTTCAACCAGGTTGAGCAGGCTTTCATCCAGCTCGCCGTTGAGCCGTGCGCTGAAAGTGCCCCAGGTGGTGTACACCGGCAGCCGGTAACGATTGGCCAGTCGGGCGACACCCTTTATATGATCGCTGTGCTCATGGGTGACCAGAATGCCGGCCAGATCGTCCGTGGACAAGCCCCGGTCCTGCAGCCGGGCAAGGGTTTCCCGCCCGGAAAAGCCGCAATCCAGCAGTACAGTGCCCTCGCTGCCATTGGCGATCAGCGTACCGTTGCCGTCGCTGCCGCTGCCAATGGAAGCGAACCGCACTACTCCAGGCTCTCCCGCAGACGGTTGAGGATGCGGGCCGAATCTTCCTTCGGCGCCAGCGCGTCGTCATCCAGCTGCACCGACACCTGCACACCGGTCTCGGAACGGGACAGCCGCAATTGCAGCGGTTGCTCCTCGTCGTCATCCGGATCGGCCTTGCCCAGATAATAAATGCCCAGACTGCGATCAAGGTCGTCGGTCGGAATACGGGCCCGCTGCAATGCCATGCCCACTTCCTGCCAGGCGCGGTTGAAATCCTGATTGATCACCAGCACCGGATAACCATTGCCGTCGTAGGTCATCACGAATTTCGGCAACGCCTTCAGATCCTGCGACAGCACCGACACGCCCACCTGACGGCCACCTTCGCCAAGGAAATCCATCAGTTCGTTGTAGAGAATCTCCACCAGTTCGGGATCTTCCGGCTCATCCGGCCATTCGATCTCGTCTGCGGTGGGCAGGGAATCGCTGCTGCGGCTGGTTTCAATCTGGTTGATGGTCACTATGGTGTCCCCGCCATCCTTCCCGGCCGACATCGACAGCTGGAATCGAACCCGCTCATCATCTTCGCCCCAGCTGAACCAGCTGAAGAACGAATCCCAAAAACCCGGGCCGTCATCTTCCTCGTCATCCAGACCGCCTTCGCGGGGGCCAATTTCTTCCTCGTCATGGCGACGGGGTTTCAGCCAGCCGGTTTCCAGGGTGCCTTTGGCGGCATCCTCGCGGTCGATGGTGAAACCGTTGGAGATCAGGAAATCCCGCAACTGCGGCCAGAGTGTGGCTGCCGGCTGCTCAACCACCAGCCACTGGCGCTCGTCCTCGTCGGCCCGCAGTTCAAGACCGGCCGATTCATCGACGCTCACCAGGGCCTGGGGCCTCGGCAGATCGTCGCTGTCCTTGGGTACATAAAAGTTGCCCTGACCCAGCGCCGGAATCGGATAGCGCTGCTTGAGCTCCTTTGTCTCCATACCGGCCGGGACTTTCAGCGGTTCAATGCTGTGTGCATCCTTGTAATCCATGGAGCGCTCACGGAACTGGCCCTCCTCGCCGAACAGCCAGGCACAGCCGGAAATCGCCAGCAGCACGGGTAAAACCAGCGCGTGTTGCATCAAACGCATGAACGTCTCCGAAGAGCTGGAATCAGACAAGGCCCGCTTTTTTCAGCGCATCGGTCACGGGCTGGTGGAATTTTTCCGACAGGGGTGTCAGCGGCAGGCGAATGCCCGGGCCGATCAGTCCCATGCGCTGCAGGGCCCATTTCACCGGAATCGGATTCGCTTCCAGGAACAGGTTCTTGTGCAGGTCGGTCAGGGGGGCATTGATGGCCTCGGCGCGGGCACGGTCGCCGGCCAGGGCGGCGGCACACAGATCGGCCATGGCCTTGGGCGCCACGTTGGCAGTGACGGAAATATTGCCCTTGGCACCCAGCAGGATCAATTCCCAGGCAGTGGCGTCATCGCCGGAATAGAGCACGATCTGGTCGCCACACAATTCCAGGATCTTGCGACCCCGGGCCAGATCGCCAGTGGCTTCCTTGATCGCCACCACGTTGGGGTGAACAGCAATACGGGCCACGGTTTCAGGCAGCATGTCACAGGCGGTACGGCCCGGCACGTTATAGAGCATCTGGGGAATGTCCACCGCGTCGGCAATCGCCATGTGATGGCGGTACAGACCTTCCTGGGTGGGCTTGTTGTAATAGGGGGTAACCAGAAGACAGGCATCGGCGCCAACGGACTTGGCTTCCTGCGTCAGTTCGATGGCCTCCCGGGTGCTGTTGGCACCGGTGCCGGCAATGACAGGAATGCGGCGGTCACTGCGCTCGACAGTGAAACGGATGACATCACAATGCTCGTCGACGTCCAGGGTGGCGGATTCACCGGTGGTGCCCACCGCCACAATGGCGCTGGTGCCCTGCTCAATGTGCCAGTCGATGAGACGGGCCAGTGCATCCCAATCGATGCTGTCATCCGCGTGCATTGGCGTCACCAACGCGACGATGCTTCCTGTAATCATGTTTATTCCGTTCTCCACCCTGTCAAGCAAGCGGCTATGGTACTGATGCACCGGAGCAATAACAAGCGCCCGTCCGGCTGGCACCACAATTCGCGCCTGGTTCCGGCAAAATCCGCGATCAATCTGAATATTTGCAGCATTTTCAGCTAGTTGTTCCCCAAATCGGGTGCTAAACTCCTTTCAGGCATTCACTTGGTCATGTGCGCACCGGTTTTGGTTCCGCAATTCCCGTTCCCAACCGGGGAAAGACCAGCAGAACGGACAGAATGAACAGAACGGAAAGCTGACATGCAGGAATTCCTGGTCGTATCCGCCATTGGCGAAGACAAACCCGGCATCATCAATGCGCTGTCGCAGGTCGCGACGGAATCGGGCTGCAATATTCTGGACACGCGCATGACCGTGCTGGGCGGCGAATTCGCCCTGCTGATGATGCTCAATGGCACCGAAGCGGCCATCGTCAAGGCGTCCAGCCAGTTCCCGGCCGTGGCCGACCGCTTCGGCCTCACCACCATCCTGAAACGCACCCAGCCGCGTCGCATCGATCAGGCTGTCCGGCCCTACCGCGTCACCGTGGTGGCACTGGACCACCCAGGCATCGTACGGGAAATTGCCGGTTTTTTTGGCAATCGGCAAATCAACATTGAAGAAATGGAAACCGGCACCTATGCTGCTGCCCATACGGGTACACCCATGTTTTCTCTGGAAATGACCGTAAATGTTCCGGCAACGATCCCGATTGCGGGACTTAAAGACGCGTTCGTGACCTTCTGCGATGAACGCAACCTGGATGCATCGATTGAGCCGCGCAGATAAGCCGGTGCAGCTCGTGTTCCACTCACAAAAAGAACCAAGACAGGCTTAGGAGGAGTCAATGGCAACCGTAGAACTCGATAAACCGGTTCCGGATTTCGCGGCACAGGCCACCGGCATGAAAGACATCGTGCTTTCAAAGCTCAAAGGCTGGAAGGTCGTGCTCTATTTCTATCCCAAGGACAACACCCCCGGCTGCACCACCGAGGGACTGGATTTTCGCGAGTTTTACGCTGATTTCCTGAAAGCCAAAACCCTGGTGTTCGGGGTCTCCAAAGACACCCTGAAGTCCCA
Organism: Pseudomonadota bacterium; assembly: GCA_049323075.1. Lineage (GTDB taxonomy): Bacteria > Pseudomonadota > Gammaproteobacteria > Pseudomonadales > Ketobacteraceae > Ch67. The sequence continues at coordinate 446 of JBMOPR010000775.1, read as the reverse complement.
TGAGCAGTTCAAGGCCCAGCATGGACTGCCCTTTGAACTGATCTCCGACACCGAGGCCTACCTTTGCCGCATGTTTGAGGTCATTCAACTGATCAACCTGCAGGGCAAGCAGATCCCGGGTGTTGAACGCAGTACCTTCCTCATCGACTCCAGTGGCGTACTGCGCCGGGAGTGGCGCAAGGTGCGGGTGAACGGCCACGTGGAGGAAGTGCTGGAAGCAGCGGAAGGTATCAGCTGATCGCACGTTCGACAGCCTGCATCTGTTGACTCAGCCCAAAGTAAAAAGGGCGGCCCCTGCGAGCCGCCCTTTTTGTTGCATATTTTTCGGCCAGCTCTCGGCCACTTTCATTCGTCAGCAATATCGAGCCATTCCGTCGAATTGGGTGGCAACTCCCGCCGCGGCCAGGAACTGAAGACTGCTTTCACCAGGGTCGCCAGAGGAATCG
>JBMOPR010000774.1:0-6079 GCA_049323075.1 Pseudomonadota bacterium | reverse complement strand
CTCTTTCTGGCCCGCTACCTGTACGCCTTCCACACCGATATCGAGGTGGTACAACTCGCATCGGCTACCGATGTCATGCGGGCGCTGCGCAATGGCAGCGTGGAAGTGGCCGCCATGACGCTGGACGAAGCGCTGCTGCTGGGTTCCCAGGGCGAACCGCTGTCGGTGCTGATGGCGATGGATTTCTCCAATGGCGCCGACGTGGTGATGGCGTGGCCGGATATCAGGACACTGGCGGACATCCGGGGCAAGCGGGTGGGAGCGGAAAGTACGGCGCTGGGCGCAATCATGCTGGCCGCTGCGCTGGAGCAGGCCGGGCTGACCCTGGCTGACGTGCAGCTGGTGGATCTGCCGATCGACCAGCACGCGGAGGCGCTGCTGCAGCACAAAGTGGATGTGATCGTGACCTTCGAACCGGTGCGTACCCAGCTGCGCAAGGCCGGCGCAGTGGTGCTGTTCGACAGCAGCGCGGTGCCGGAGCTGATAGTGGATGTGCTGGTGGCGCGGCGGGAGGTGCTGGAGAGCCGCGACGAAGAGTTGCAGGATCTGGTGCGGGGCTATTACGAGGCCCGCAGCTACATGGTCACCCATCCGGCGGAAGCCCATGCGTTCATTGCGCGCCGCCAGCAACTGTCGTCACTGGAATTGCAGCAGGCCTTCGCGGGTCTGCGCCTGCCTTCGCTGAACGACAATATCCGCTGGCTGGCGGGCAATCCCAGTCCGTTCCAGACCCAGGTGCGGCAACTGCACCGGCAGATGCGCGAACGCAATCTGCTGAACGGGGATACTGAACCTGACCTGCTGGCTGCACCCCGCTGGCTGGAAGGCGTGCGACCATGAAGCGGCGTGTGTACCCTCTGCATGTACTGGTGACCGGCCTGCTGGTGGTGTGCCTGGGCCTGCCCGGTGGGCTGCTGGTGGGCAGCCAGTATCGGGCGCGCAAAGAGCATGCCTTTGCGAATGCCGGCGCCCAGATGCGGACCCAGCTGATGATGACGCAGGCGCGGGTGGAGCGGGATCTGGCAAATCGCAATTTCTCCAGTGTTGCCAGTGAAGTGGTCATGCTCAAACTGCTGGACGACGTCAACCTGAGTGCCGTCGTGGATGAGTTGGGTATCGTGCGTTACAGCTCCAATTTCGTCATTGTCGATCAGCCGGCCGCTACCCAGTTGCACCAGTTCGACGGTGACCTGTTCGCACAGATGCAGCGCAACTCCAGATCCATGCTGGTCAGCGACGAATCACGCGAAAACCTGTTTGGCTATTATCCTCTTGCGTTCAGCCGGACCGAAAACAGCATGCGTCCCGATCGTATCGGCGCGCTGTTCGTGCACTGGAGCCTGGAGCGCCCCTATCGCTATCTGCAACTCCAGGTCTTGCGTGAAGCAGGCTACCTGCTGCTGCTGACACTGTTGGCGTCCGGTGGCCTGTTCCTGTTGTTGCGTCGCAAGATCGTGCGGCCGTTGCGGCGGCTGCAGCAAAAGGCTGACTATGCAGCGGGTGGTCAGGACGTGCAGAACTTCAGCGAAAACGGCGTCGCCGAAACCGTCAACCTGGGTCAGGCGCTGGACCGGATGCGCCAGCAACAGCTGACCGGCCTGCAGGATGTGCGACGCAGTGAGGAGCGCTGGCTGTTTGCGCTGGATGCAGCGGGCCAGGGCGTTCACGACTGGGATCTGGTGCGGGGCCAATGCTATTTTTCGCCGCAGTGCCGCCGCGTGCTGGGACTTGACGCCACCGCACCACTGGCTTGCGACGACTGGAAAAAACAGGTGCTGGCTGAGGACTGGAATTTTGTCGAGCGTCGCCTGGAACGGCATTTTCAAGGGTTGTCTGATTTCTGCAACGCCGAGTACCGCATAATGGGGGCCGACGGCAACCCGCATTACATTCTGATGCGCGGCCGCGTGGTCGAGCGCAAGCCCGATGGCAGTCCGGGCCGGTTCGTCGCCACCCACGCCGACGTTACCAGCCGCCGCCGTATGGAGGACGCGCTGCGCAACAGCGAGGAAAAATACCGGCGCCTGTTCGAAATGGCCCAGGAAGGCATTTGGGTGATCGATGCTGCCGGCCTCACCACCATCGTCAACAATGCGATGGCCAGTATGCTGGGCTACAAAAAAGAGGAGATGATCGGTCGCCACCTGTTCGATTTCATGGACGAGGATTCCCGCACCGCTGCGCGGGAAAATATGAAACGCAGGGCTCAGGGCATCGAGGAACAACACGATTTCGAATTTCTCGCCAGTAACGGCCGGCGGGTTTTCACCACCATGCAGACTGCCCCCATTTTCGATGGCAATGGTGTGTATGCGGGGGCCATTGCCGGCGTCATGGACATTACCGAACGCAAGCGCGCCGAGGAGCGCATCCGGCAGCAGGCGCTGTTCGATGAACTCACCCGGCTGCCGAACCGGCGCCTGCTCAATGACCGGCTGATACAGGAGCAGGCGCGTGCGTTGCGCCACCAGCATGTCGGTGCGGTGTTATTCATCGATCTGGATCACTTCAAGAACGTCAACGATTCCCTCGGACATCCCGTGGGGGACGCCCTGCTGATCGAGATTGCCGAGCGTCTGCAGAACGTGGTGCGCGAAGAAGATACGCTGGCGCGGCTGGGTGGCGACGAATTCGTGGTGCTGCTGCCGGAACTGGACAGCAATCCCACCACGGCTGCGTCCCAGGCGCGTGGCGTCGGGCTGAAAATGCAGGAAGCCCTGACCCCGACCTTCGACATTGCCGGCCACAAGCTCAACATCAGCTGCAGTATCGGGATTGCGCTGTACCCGCTGGACCAGGAATCCATTCACGACATCCTGAAACAGGCGGATACCGCGATGTACCGCGCCAAACAGGAAGGCCGCAGCACGCTGTGTATTTTCAACAAGGAAATGCACGAGGCCATCGAACAGAACCTGCGCCTGCAGATGCTGCTGCCAGGTGCGCTGCAGGAGAACCAGTTCGAACTGCATTACCAGGCCCAGTTCAACCACCGGCGCGAACTCATTGGCGCAGAGGCGTTGCTGCGCTGGCAGGAGCCGACCCAGGGGTTCGTGCGGCCCGATCTGTTCATCCGCGCGGCGGAGGAATCGGGTTTCATCGTGCAGCTGGGTGACTGGGTGCTGCGACACGCCTGTGCCCAGTTGCGGCAATGGCAGAACGCCGGCCTGCCCGTCAGCTTCCAGCGTCTGGCCATCAATATCAGTGCGCGCCAGTTCGCGCAGGATGATTTCCCCCAGCGCGTGCTGGCGTCTGTGCAGGACGCCGGCATCGATCCCCGCCAGATCGAACTGGAAATCACGGAAAGCATGCTGCTGAACCGGCTGGAGCAGGTGGTGGAAAAAATGCGCGTGCTGCACGGGATGGGTTTTTACATTGCGCTCGACGATTTTGGTACCGGCTATTCGTCGCTGTCGTATCTGCGCTCACTGCCGTTGCACAAGCTCAAGATCGACCGTGCCTTTGTGCGCGACATCCAGAATGACCGCAATGATCGCGCCATCGTCGAAACCATTATTGCCATGGCGCGCCACATGGAACTGGATGTGATTGCCGAAGGCGTCGAGGACGAACAGCAGTTCGATTTCCTGCGGGAAAAAGGCTGTCTGCAGTACCAGGGATATTACTTCGCCCGTCCGGTGCCGGCGCTCACCTTCCAGCAGCAATGGACGCCCTAAACGCACTCCAGCAGCGGTCGTGGTGAAGGCACGGCTGCATCCTGGCGGAACAGGGCCACCTTCAGGTTGTCGGCGCGATACACCTGCTGCTCCCCCACCCAGACTTCGCCGTCCGCCACACCCAGGGTGAAATCCCGTGTCAGGATGCGGCGCACATGCAGGCGATATTGCACGCTGCCGGACTGGGGCCGGATCTCGTTGAAAAACCGCACCGTGTCCACGCCGATCGCCCGCCCTTTGCCGTGATAGCCACGCCACGCCAGGTAGAAGCCCAGGCACTGCCACAGTCCATCCAGCACCAGGCACCCTGGCATCACGGGATCGCCGGGAAAATGACAGCTGAAAAACCATTGCTGCGGGTCCAGGTCGTATTCGGCCACCAGGGCGCCGCGCTGGTAGCGGCCCTCGGTCTCCGAGATCGACACCACCCGGTCCATCATGCGCAGATTGCCCTGGGGCAGTTGCGGCCCTTCCGTTTCATTGGCGTGCAGGAAATTTTCCAGTTCCGGGCGGCTGTAGAACGCTTTTTTCAGCATGGCGGAAGACACCTTCGTATGAGCGGCCGGCCGCGGAGACGCATGCACTGCCGATTCCGTGGCCAATTTGGACAAGTATTGGAATGGTAGTGGTCTGGCTGATCAGTCACAAACCAGGGTGTGTATCAAAAGGTTTCCCCTGGTACTGCCGTCTGGATTTCGGTTATCCGCCGGGATTCCGGCTTGAATCTTTTTTAGCCGCGTCTGCTTTCAGGCACCGTTCCTGGTCATCTTTTGAATATTCGACCTGCTGCACATTTTCCGTACTTTTTTGACTTTATGATGCTGCGCATTCACTACCCCGTTTGCTGCAGGTCCGTCATGATTGGACGCAGTTTCGGCACAGCGTACGTGAACCCTGCCGGGGGGCATTCGAGGGTTCGGGGGAATCACATGTCATCTTCACCCAAGTTCAAAATCATCGTGAACGGTGTGGCCGAGGGCTATCACCCCGAGCGGGTGCGTGCCGCCGTTGGCAACCGGTTCGGCATCACGCCCGCCCAGGTGGAACAGTTGCTGGCCAGTCAGGGAGGCCTGCTCACCGAGCTGGTGGACCATCAGACCGCGTGGCAGTTGAAGAACCTGCTGCAGCAGCTGGGCGTGAACTGCCGGATTGCGCCGGTGCCGCTGTCGGGCCTGAGTGAACGGACGCAGAACATGAGTCTGCATTCCCCCGCCGCTGACCGCCATATCGGCCATGCGCCCGTGCGGCGCGCCAATCGCCAGTCGGTGCCCATGCGCAGCGGCAAGGCATCCATCCGGCCGACATCGCGTGTCCAGACTTCCAGTCACACCCCAATCTGGCGGTTGGTGGCAGTGGTTGGCGTTGCACTCGTGCTGGGTTGGTACCTGCAGTCAGGCCGGCCGCCGTTCCAGCACGGAGCAGCTCCGGCCCCGGTCGTGGCGGATGTGGTGCGCTGACCCTCCGCGGTTTTCGTCGGGTTGGCAGCCTTTGCTTGATTTGGTACGATCGTTCAAAATAATAACCGGCATCGCGGCGGATTCCCCTTGCGCACACTTCTGAAAAGACTGGGCTACGGCCTGTTGTTGCTGGTCCTGCTGGCATTGGGGGGCGGCATCTACACCGTCTGGCCCTTCGTCATGTTTCCTGTTACCGAAATCCGCATCCAGCGCACGGCACCGCTTCCGGTGATTCCCGGCGAGACCCTGCTGGCGGGCGTGGCCGAGCGCGACATCACGCCGCCCGTTGGCATTCCCAAAATGGGTTACTCCGCCTGGGCGCGGGAGGCGGATGGTTTCCGCAACCGCCTCAAGACCCGCGCCTTTTATCTGAAGCCGAAGCAGGGCGAGCCCATTGTGGTATTGCAGGCGGACCTGCCCGCCAGTTCACTGGTGCTGCATCACAAGGTGGCGGACCTGATCGCCGCCCGCACTGACGTGGCCATGCACAACCTGTCGCTGCACGTGACCCACACTCACAGCGGCCCCGGCCAGTTCATGGACAGTGATTTCTACAACACGTTTGGTTCCAACAAGCCGGGCTTTGATCCGGCGCTGTTTGATTTTCTTGCGACGCAGATGGCCGATGCGGTGATGGCTGCCTATGAAAGCCGGCGTCCGGCGAAGATCGCCATTGGCAGCACGGCAATCTACGGTGCCACCAAAAACCGCGCGATGGGCGCTTACGTGCGCAACGAGAATGTCACCGACAAAAGTGAAGATGCTGCGGCGGCCCTGCGCGCAGTGAATCCGCTGATCACCCTGGTGCGCATCGACGCGCTCACCGACGCCGGCGACTACAGACCGCTGGGCGCGTTTTCCAGTTTTGCCATTCATGGCACCGGCATTCCGCCGTTCACCCATCCCTATCATGGCGATGTCTGGACCTTCTTCGAGCGCGAACTG
>JBMOPR010000773.1:0-6098 GCA_049323075.1 Pseudomonadota bacterium | reverse complement strand
CAACGCCGTCGCCATCGAAGTCACCACTCTGCACGGTATAGCTGAATACCAGCGCCGTGGTGCCACTGCCCGATACGTACGTCGCGTAACGCGTGGTAGAACCGATGGTCAGCGTCAGGCGTGGCGTGCCGCCGCCGGTATTCACCGTAATGTTTTCGCCTGTGTTGACCGTAAAGGACAGGCTTTCCCCCGGCGCGTAGGTATCGTTCGCCGGCACACTCACGGAACTGACCGTGGGCGCCACGTTATCCACCACCGTAATGGTGAATGCTTCCTCATAGGTGAGACTGCCGTCGCTGGTCTGCACGCGCACGGAATAGGTGCCCGCTGCCAACGCTGCGGAATTGTTCGCGCGCAAGGTGCTGCCGCTGATATTGAAGCTGGCATTGTTGGTGTCGCCGGTGCCGGCCACCAGGGAATAGGTGTGAGTATCGCTCACGTCCGCATCGGTGGTACTCAGCGTGCCCACGGTGGCGTTGGTGCCGGCGCTCTGATTCACGCTGCTGGCGCTCAGCGCGATATCGGTAGGCGCGCTGTTGGCCACTGCCGCCGTGATGTAACCGGCAATCGTCGTGGTGTGGTAATGAATGGTGTAATTGGTGCTGTTCTCCGACACGATCATGGCGCGGTCGGCCACATCGCTGATGGCAAAGCGGTCGTTCAGATAGCCCGTCAGGCTGAAATCAAAACCGTCCACCCAGTTACTGCCATCGTAGGATGTCAGGAAATACGTAGTGCCACTTCGACTGGCAAAATAGTAGGTGGAACCGATACGCTCAATGTCGAGCGTATCAACGCTGCTGTAAGTGGCGTTGGTAATTTCCTGTTGCACCCAGCTGCCGGACGCGTTGGTGCGGTAATAGGAGCGGTGATCCGTTCTGTTGTTGTAAGCGTAATGAATCTTGCCGTCGCCATCCATCACAGCACCGGCTACCAGATACATTTTGCCGTCAGTCTTACCATCCAGCACCAGTGTCTTGGCGACAAAGTTGTCCGTCGACGATGCGATATAGTAATTGTCCGTGCCGATATTCTGATCGTCCTCGCGGCGGTAGATCACCGTGGCGGTACCCGCGCTGTCGGCCAGTACATAGGAGTCGAACAGTTCATCGGTGCCACCACTGGTACTCGCGATCGTGGTCATCGCCCAGGCGCCCGACTTGTTGGTGGCGTAGCGAATGGTATTGCCGGCGGCAGAACCCTGGAAGCTCGTGTGCACCTTGCCATTGGGATCAAGCGACAGATCCGCATCGAATATCGTGTAGCCGGTCTCACCGATATTGGTGTAGGTCCAGCTGGTGCCATTGTAAACGGCGTAGAAAGGATCGTAATCCACCGCCCAGTTGGTGGTACCGGCGGAAAAAATCACGTGAATATTGCCCGACGCATCCACTTCGTAGTCAACACTGTCCGGATTGCCCCAACCGCCATTGGTGCGGCCCGGCACGGATGAAGGCGTCAGCGTGGTGTGCAGCGTGAAACCAGCACCATTCCATTTGAGGAACCGGATGTTGCTGCCATCAGAACGCGCCAGATAGAAATCGCCATTGGGCGCTGAGCGCACTTTCGGGAACTGCCAGCTGGCGGTGTCAGCAATCATGCCGGTTTCATAGGCCGGATTCACCTGCTTGGGCGTGGTGGTAACTTCCAGACTGGCGTCACGACCCACCACATACACCATGTACGACGCGCTGGAACTCAACCCGGTAAACGACAGCGTGCCACTGGGATTCATCGCCTGCGATTTGGTTTGCACAGCGGCCCCGCCCGAACCGTCGGTGCCTGCAATCACCTGCGCGCTGGTGGGTGCCGGCTGCGTGGTCAGCAACAGCACGGCGTAGACGGTGCTGTTTTCGCTCATGGTCAGGCTGACGTCGAAACTGGTGGCCGTCTTGTTGATGACAGACGAACTCAGTACCGCCGGCTTCGTGGAAGCGGAATGCCAGGTGCCTGCATAACTGGCGCACTTGGCCGTGTTCAGGCTGGTCCAGGTGTTGGTGTAATAGGTGCCCCAGCTGATATGACAGTGCGCAAACGGGCTTTCACTGGCAAAGCGCTTGCGTCCGATCAACTCGCCGGACAACTGTGCCGAACTGTCCGCCTGCTTCTGCAACAATCCATTCTCGCGCAGAAATGCCAGCGCGCTGTTGTCCACGACTGCCTTGGCTGATTTCGGCAGTCCACTGCTGCGCCCGAACGCCGAGAACGCGTTACGCTTGTCCCCACCCACCTTCTTCGCCGCTTCATCCTGCGCCGTCACGTGCACCACGCTGGCCCGGTTACCACCCCGCCGGTTGCTGGTATGACTGCTATTGCGCGCAGTAGCGGCCATGCCCGACGCCGCCAGCAAGGGCAGCGCCACGACAACAGCTTTGGACAGACTGAATTTTTTATCGCTGGACTTGGTGTCAGACATAGTGATCACTCAACAAATCAGGCTTGCAGTTCAGGGTGACAAAAATGATTGCGCATCCGGGGATGCGTGGGCTCGATAACTTCAGGAAAATGGCAGTCCGGAATCACCGCCACGTCGTAAATCTGGTCGACATTGCCAGTGAACCGGATGTGGCCGATCTCTCTGCCGTCTTGCAGATTGAACAGCCAGATACCGGAAAAGGTTTCACCGTATTTTTCAGACAGCGGCGCCGCCCTGGTCACATCGGCCTGCCGTACTTTCGACAGACCCACCAGCAGGATCGGGCCATAGAACGCCATGCCACGGGTAAAGCCCGGCACTTCGGCGAGGATGTCCAGCTTGTGCGTCAGCGGATCGAAACGGCAGATCTGGCCGTGGCCGGAATTGCAGAAATATACTTTGCCATCGTGCCAGCGCGGTGAATGGGGCATCGCCAGTCCATCCAGCAGCACTTCATTGGTGGCGACGTCCATCAGCGTGCCGTCGAACTCGGCGTGCTTGCGCCACTGGCCGGTCTGGTTGAACTTGGAAAAGGTGGTCACGTAGGCCGGTTTGCCGTCTTTCAGCGCCATGCCGTTCAGATGGCAGCGATCCTCGGGCACCAGCTCGGAAATAAAATGCGGCTTCCAGCGCGGCACAAAACTGTAATCGGGCTCCAGCGTGCACAGGCAGGAAAAGCTGGAGTTCACCGCCCACAGGCCGTCGTCACCCCAGTCGATATCGTGAATGTTGATCATGCCGGTGTGATGGGTGGAGCGCGCAATAAAACAGGCATCCACCCGCGCGTCCACCGGCGCATACAGGCTGTCCTCGTAGGCGCGGATCTGGCGCTGCTGCTCGGTTTCGTCTGCGTCGCTGGCTGCAACGGCTTCAGGGACAGCATTACCGGCTTCCTTCGGCTTGATGCGCGGCGCCGTAATGTCATCCTCGATCCGCTGCAGGGGCTGCTTGATCTTTTCCAGCAGGCCATCCTCGCGCGCGAAGTGATGCACCTGCGTGAACACGCCCAGCGTCAATCCACGGTCGGTGGCCGACAAACCCATGGGGCGGGGAAAACTTTTGAAATTCACATCCAGCGCATCGCCGTCGCTGCGCACCAGCATCAGGCGGCCGGCCTGATACGACGTAAACGCCAGTGCAATATTCAATTGTTTCAGAACCGCCGGCAGATTGGCGGAATAGGTGCAGCCGAAATCCAGATGCTCATAGTCCTGCATTCAGCTCTCCAGACAGGGCGGGCGATGTGATGGATACGGGCATCAGCACCGGCGACTGCGGCGGCGTGATCGCCTTCAGTTGCGTCAGCAGCTCAGCAAGATCGCGCTCGGGATCAGCGCCGATCAGCAACGCGGCCAGCCCGGACACAATCGCCGACGCCAGTGACGTGCCACCCAGCTGCGCATAACCTCCATGAACGGCGGTGCTGTCGATGCTGCCGCCAAACGCCGTGAGATCCACGCTGGCGCCAAAATTACTGCTGGGCAGGCGCTGCCCGCTGACATCGCCGGCCGCCACCACAATCGCATCGGCAATCGCCGCTTCGCTGCTGCCCTCGGCAATCGCGCGGCCTTCATTGCCCGCCGCAAACACCACGGCAATGCCTTTACCGTTGCGGCCGTGCTGCGCCAGTTCCTGCACGGCATCGGCCACCGGCTGCAGCAACAGGCCAGTGGTCCAGCCGCAATTGATCACGTCGGCGCCGGCCAGCGCCGCCAGATGAAACGAGAGCAGAGTGTTGGATGTCCAGGTATCCGGCTGGCGGATGGCAATCAGCTGCGCATCCGGCGCCAGCCCTTCCAGTCCGCTGCCATCGTGCGCCGCAAACAAAATGCCGGCCATCCGCGTGCCGTGGCTGTCGCGACGCGCAAGGGGTTCAGCAGTCAGCTGACGGGTTTCGGCATCGTAGGAAAACGCGAGGCTGACGTGATCGAGTTGCCCGTGGGAAAGATCAAAACCATCGTCGATGATCGCAATCTTCACACCCTGACCTTTGCTGCGTTGCCACAGCGACGCCAGCGCCGGCGTCGCAACTTCCGTTGCAGGCGCACGCGCGGCTGGCGCATCAGCACGGTGAGCCAGTTGCAGAATGTCCGGCTGCACCAGACCGATTCCCGGCTGCTGCGACACCGCCTGCAGCACCGCCTGCATGTCCGCACCCGCCTGCAAATCCACAACAAAATACTGGCTATTCTGACCGGCAAACAGCAGCACAGCCCGCCTGATGGCAGGATGCAGGTACAGCAGATCGTCACGCTTCAGCGCGGGCAACGCCTGCACGATCAACCGGTTGGCAAGCTGCACCGATTGCCCGGTGCCCGCCACCCTGTACTGGCCCTGCTCCTGCACCAGTTGAATGTCCCGCCCAAAATTGCTGAAGGTCAGCCCGCCGGCAAACAGCGACGGCGAAAGGCCCAGCAACAAAAAGGCAATCAAGCCGGAGATCCGCATCTTGTATTCAGTACCTGGATTTCAAAAAGCAAAAATGAAAGAAGTAAATACGAAGACATCCCTGCGACGCGCACCCCGGCTACAACCATTCTGGTTAGCTGAAGTCCGAGACCGCGTTCATAAAGCCAAGCAGTGGGCCGCCACCTTTTCAAGGCGACAACTGCAAACGATATAGAAGGCGCGATATGTGCAACTGTTCAGGAATAGTGCGGCGCCAATTTGACGCCATCACGCAACGGGGGCTGAGGCGGTGGCGCGGGAATGCGTCAGATTGTTGGCAGGAGAAAACATTGCGTCGATGCCAGCCAGGATCTTTGCCAGGCAGTGCTTCGCGCAGGAGCGGCTGCAGAAGGGCTGGCAACTCCGTGGGAGGGGTGTTGACCCCGTGGGAGGGCGCCGGGGGCCGTGGGAAAGGGTGGTGGCTCCGTGGGAAGGGCTCCGGGTACCGTGGGAAGGGGTATTGGCTCCGTGGGAAGGGCTCCGGGTACCGTGGGAAGGGGTGTTGGCTCCGTGGGAGGGGCTCCGGGTACCGTGGGAAGGGGTAAATTTGGGGGAAAGGAGCTGTTGACTAACAAATTGTGGACACTATTGTTGGATAGCATCCACAGGTACATCGCTGGAAATTTCGGGATGTACCGCGCTCGGCCGGTAGAATATTCATTTCAGCGAGCTGTTGTGGCAGAGGCCCCTCATTTCCTGCGTGACGTGATTCGATGGTTCGAGCGCCAGACATGGCATGAGCAGTAGGGGCGACTGAAGGAAGGATTGTGGGAAGGCGGCTTTCGACCCAATTGAGACATTGGAGTAAAAAGTCTTGGTCGGCAGGAGACTGCTCGAAGCGGACCTTTGGTTGCTCGGATTTCTTGAGCAAATTCGCTTCCGCTTAGGCGTTTGAGATATTTGTTGGAAGACTTTTAGAAGGTAAAAATAGAGATGCGTTTCTTTGAAGGTGGGCCTAGCATCCCAGATCAATTACTTGAGCGGCGAGACCAAGGTCGGGTCGTCTTTCTATGTGGAGCTGGAGTTTCCTTCAATGCAGGAATGCCCTCGTTCTACGAGCTCACAAAGTATGTAGTGGACTTCTTCAACCCACCTAAGGCGTCTCCAATAGAGTCAGAATTTAGGTCCTGGGTGGAGGACAGTGAGAGCGGAAAGAATCGTCCGAAAACTCCTCTAGATCAGATTCTTCATTTGCTCTATCAGGAGTATGGTCGGGAGGAAGTCAATGCATTGG
>JBMOPR010000772.1:0-6107 GCA_049323075.1 Pseudomonadota bacterium | reverse complement strand
CAGTGTGCTGAAAACAGCTATCTTCTGCAGTTTTTGAACCAGTTGCGACTGGATGAATCGAAGCTGGGTTGCTACCGAACCTGTGGCAGCATCCAGATAAAGAACGCCGCCGTCGAAGCGCCTGGCCTGACAGTAATCGGCCAGCATTGTCGGCAGGACAAGAGTAAGTGCACGTTGCAGTTCCTGTATTTTTCCGGCCTTGTCGGTGAGGTTTTTTACTCCCCGGTTGTGCCGCAGGAGTTCCTGCACATTTTTGATGTTGGGTTCTGACATCGTTTTATCCAGCCTGCGGTAAGGGTTGGCGAATGATGCAAACCTGTTTCTGCCCTTGGCTCAAGAGTGATCCTGATGAATATTATCCTATTTGATTCCAGAACAGGACATTCCCGTACATTGCGTCTGCGCGCAGGTGTTATGGCCGGCATTGCGCTGGCGCTGTTGCTGGCGACCGGTTTGGCGGGCGCGATGGCAGGCATATGGTGGAGCGATCGCGGCATTGAGTTGACTGCAGCCGCACTTCTGCAGCGCGATGCGGCTGCCCAGGCAGAAGAAGTGGGTCGGGCCCGGCTTAATGCCGAGGAGCAGCTCACCGCCATGACCGTGCGGATGGCAGAGCTGCAGGCGCGCCTGCTGCGTCTGGATGCCCTGGGCGAGCGCCTGGTGGGTATGGCACGGCTGGATGGGGGTGAGTTCGATTTTTCCCGTCCGCCACCGGTCGGCGGTCCCGAGCATGCGCTGGATGCAGCCTATGAGCGCCCCGGTTTTCTGGCGGAACTGGATCGGTTGGCAGACTATATCGGAAAACGTGAGCAGCAGCTGGAGGTGCTGGAATCCCTTCTGGCCAACCGCAAGTTGCAGGAGCAGGCAGACCTGACGGGGCATCCGCTGGAGCATGGCTGGCTGTCGTCACCATTTGGGCGCCGCAGTGATCCCTTTACCGGCCTTTTGGCAATGCATGAAGGCGTGGATCTGGCGGGCAAGGCGGGCGCTGACTTCAGGTCGGTTGCGGCCGGGGTGGTTACCTTTGCCGGCAGTCGCAAGGGCTACGGAAAATTCGTTGAAGTCAACCACGGCGGAGGTTACGTGACCCGCTATGCCCATGCCCGGGATCTCGACGTCAAGGTGGGCGACATCGTCAAGAAAGGGCAGACACTGGGAAAAATCGGCAGTTCCGGCCGTTCCACGGGCCCGCATGTACACTTTGAAGTCCGTCTCAATGGCAAGGTGGTGAATCCTGCTCACTACCTCAATCTCAAACAGGGTTGAATCGTCCCGATACCCAGGCGCACCGCAAGCGTGCGCCCCCTCACTAAAGTAAAGCGTAATTGCTTTATCCTTCAGGGAAAATAACGTTAGAATTGCCACCTTCACAGCCGTTCCCTGCCTTATCGGGTATCTAGCCCTTTCCTTTACCCGCAGGGAAATCCAGCCTTTGAACAGAAGTGATTGCTTATGTTTGGACCACTGTTACGCAAGATTTTCGGTAGCAAGAACGAGCGCGAACTCAAGCGGATGGGCAAGCTGGTGGTGCGCATCAACGAGCTTGAGACCAGCCTGCAGACGTTGTCCGACGAGGCACTGAAAGGAAAAACCACTGAATTTCGCCAGCGGCTTGAGAAAGGCGAGCAGCTGAATGACCTGTTGCCGGAGGCTTTTGCGGTGGTGCGTGAAGCCAGCCGCCGGATCATGGGCATGCGTCATTTCGATGCCCAGATGATTGGTGGCATAACCTTGCACGAGGGCCGTATTGCGGAAATGCGCACCGGCGAGGGCAAAACCCTCACCGCAACCCTGCCGGCCTATCTGAATGCGCTGCCGGGTCAGGGTGTGCATGTGGTGACGGTGAACGATTACCTGGCCCAGCGCGACGCCAACTGGATGCGGCCCCTCTACGAATTTCTGGGCCTGACGGTGGGCGTGATCCTGTCGCAGCAGCCACCGGATCTGAAGCGCGCTGCCTATGCTTCCGATATCACCTACGGTACCAACAACGAATTCGGCTTCGATTATCTGCGCGACAACATGGCCTTTACCCTGCAGGATCGGGTGCAGGGTCCGCTGGCCTATGCGATCGTGGACGAAGTGGACTCGATCCTGATCGACGAAGCGCGCACACCGCTGATCATTTCCGGCCCCAGTGAAGACAGTTCCGAGCTGTACCGTCGCATCAACCTGCTGATTCCCAGACTCAAGCGTGGCACGGTGGAAGGCGAGGAGACCACCGGCCATTTCACCGTGGACGAGAAGAACCGTCAGGTGGAATTGAGCGAGGAAGGTCACGTCTATATCGAAGAGCTGCTGACAGAGAACAAACTGTTGGGCGAAGGCGACAGCCTTTATGCCGCCAACAACCTCAGCCTGCTGCACCATGTTCATGCCGCGCTGAAGGCCCACGTGCTGTTTCACCGTGACGTGGAGTACATCGTGCAGAACGGCCAGATCGTCATTGTCGATGAACATACGGGTCGCACCATGCCGGGCCGGCGCTGGTCGGATGGCATTCATCAGGCCATCGAGGCGAAAGAAGGCGTAAAGATCCAGTCGGAAAACCAGACACTGGCGTCCACCACCTTCCAGAATTATTTCCGTCTTTACCGCAAGCTGTCGGGCATGACCGGCACCGCCGATACTGAAGCCTTCGAATTCCACCAGATTTACGGTCTGGATGTAGTGGTCATTCCCACCAACCGACCGATGATCCGGCAGGACCACAACGACCTGATCTATATGTCGGCGGAGGAAAAGTACGAAGCCATCATCGAGGATATCAAGGGTTGCATCGAGGCTGGACGGCCGGCGCTGGTGGGCACGGCGTCCATCGAAACGTCGGAATACCTGTCGAACCTGCTGAAGAAACAAAAGATCGCGCACAAGGTGCTGAACGCGAAGTTTCACGCCCAGGAAGCGGAAATCATTGCTCAGGCGGGTCAGCCTGGCGCGGTGACCATCGCGACCAACATGGCCGGTCGCGGAACTGACATCCTGCTGGGTGGTAACTGGCAGGTGGAGGTGCAGGCGCTGGATCCGGCGACGCCGGAAAAAATAGCCGCGATCAAGGCAGCGTGGGAAGATCGTCACGCCCAGGTGCTGGCGGCCGGCGGCCTGCATATCATCGGCACTGAGCGTCACGAATCCCGCCGCATCGACAACCAGCTGCGTGGCCGCTCCGGTCGCCAGGGTGATCCGGGGTCGTCCCGTTTCTATCTGTCGCTGGAAGATAACCTGATGCGGATTTTTGCGTCCGACCGGGTGAAGGGGCTGATGCAGACCCTAGGCATGGAGCGGGGCGAAGCCATCGAGCACCGCTGGGTGACCCGCTCCATCGAAAACGCGCAGAAGAAAGTGGAAGGCCGCAACTTCGATATCCGTAAATCGCTGCTGGAATACGACGACGTGGCCAATGACCAGCGCCGCGTGGTGTACGAACAGCGCAATGACATCCTGAATGCGGACGACATTTCCGAAAACATCGCCGCTATCCGTGCCGACGTGGTGAACGAAGTCATCACCGGCTATATTCCGCCGCAGAGTATGGAAGAACAGTGGGATCTGGAAGGCCTGGAGCGCGCGCTGGAAACCGATTTCCGTGCCCATATGCCGATCCGGCAGTGGATGGCCGAAGACAAGAATCTGCACGAGGAGCCGCTGCGCAAGAAAATCCTGCAGACGCTCGAAGAAGCCTATGCCGCCAAGGAAGCGGCGCTGGGCGACGAAAAGCAGGTCATGCGCCAGCTGGAAAAACATGTGATGCTGGCCACGGTGGACCGGTTGTGGAAAGAGCATCTGGCCAATATGGATCACCTGCGTCAGGGTATTCACCTGCGTGGCTACGCGCAGAAGAATCCCAAGCAGGAATACAAGCGCGAGGCGTTCCTGGAAAACGTGAAGCTGGAAGTGATCCGCATTCTGTCCACCGTGGAATTGCGGCGGCAGGAGGAAGTGGAAGAGCTGGAACGGCAACGGCGCGAGGCAGCGGAGCGCGATATCAAACTGCAGCACGCCAGCGCGTCTGGCCTGCAGGAAGAAAAGCCTGAGGAAGGCGATGACGAAAGCCTGGCGCCGTTCCAGCGAACGGAGCGTAAGGTGGGTCGCAACGAGCCCTGCCCCTGCGGTTCCGGCAAGAAGTACAAGCACTGTCATGGACAGGTCGAGTAACGACAGCACGGACTTACACAAGGGGCTTGCAGAAGCCCCTTTTTTCATCCAGCGTTTTTCTGATAAATCGGTATAAAAGGAGATCGATCATGGCGGTTGGAAAAGAAACCTTTGGCACACTGCATCCGGTGAAGGGCTTTCGGCTGGGCACTACCCAGGCAGGTGTGAAAAAGGCGGACCGACGTGATCTGGTGGTGATGGAAGCGGCGGCGGGCAGTTCCATTGCCGGCGTGTTCACGCTGAATGCGTTTTGTGCTGCTCCGGTGCATATCTGCAAGCAGCATCTGCAGCAGATCGAGGGCTTCTGCGAACAGACAACCTATCTGATCACCAACACCGGATATGCCAACGCTGGCACTGGCGAGCGTGGCATGCAGAACGCGTTGGCGGTGTGCGATGCACTGGCGGAAAAGGCGGGTGTGGCGCGGTCGCAGATTTTTCCATTTTCCACCGGTGTCATTGGCGAGACGCTGCCGGTGGACCGGATCGTGAAAGGAATTCCGGCCTGCCTGGGCGCGCTGTCGGAAAACGGCTGGCATGATGCGGCCCATGGCATCATGACTACGGACACGCGGCCAAAAGGCGTGTCGGTGCAGCTGCATCTGGAAGGCAAGACGGTCACCATCACCGGTATTTCCAAAGGCGCCGGCATGATCAAGCCGAACATGGCAACCATGCTGGGTTATGTTGCCACTGACGCGGCCATTGCGCCGGCGCTATTGCAGCGGCTGGCAAAGGAGGCGGCAGACGAATCTTTCAATGCCATCACGATCGACGGCGATACCTCTACCAATGATTCCTGCATGCTGATCGCCACTGGCCAGTCGGGTGTCGCCATCAAGCTGGAAAAGCCCGATAACTACGATACGTTCCGTGCCGCGCTGGTGGATGTGTTCGTGCAGCTGGCCCATGCCATCGTGCGCGATGGCGAGGGTGCTACCAAGTTCGTCACCATCGCCGTGGAGCAGGCGGAGTCGGTGGAGGAGGCGCGCGAAGTGGCCTACACGGTTGCGCATTCGCCGCTGGTGAAAACGGCACTGTTTGCCAGCGATCCCAACTGGGGGCGGATTGTCGCTGCAGTGGGCCGCGCCGATGTGGAGCAGCTGGATGTCAGCAAGGTGTATGTATATCTCAATGATGTGCTGATTGCCGAGAAAGGTGCGCTGGCCGAAAGCTACACCGAAGCTGCCGGCGCGGCAGAGATGGCGAAAGAGGAAATCACGATTCGCATCGAGCTGGGTCGCGGCCAGAAAAAGACGAAGGTCTACACCATCGATTTTTCCTACGATTACGTAAAGATCAACGCGGATTACCGCAGCTGATGATTGTGTGGTGCCTGTGAAGCGCATTCATGTCGTGGCGGCGGTGATCGAACGGGGCGACGCGGTGTTCATTGCGCGCCGGCCCGATCATTTGCACCAGGGCGGCAAGTGGGAATTTCCTGGCGGCAAGCTGGAAGCCGGTGAAACGCCGTTGCAGGGGCTGACGCGCGAATTGCACGAGGAGATTGGTATCGAGGTGCAGTCCGCGCAGCCGCTCATCCGCATTTCCCACGATTACCCGGACAAGTCCGTGTTGCTGGACGTGTGGCGGGTGACGGCGTTTTCTGGCGAGCCCCACGGCAAGGAAGGTCAGCAGGTGCAGTGGGCGCCGCGTCGCACGCTGCACGAATTTGAATTTCCCACCGCCAACGTGCCCATCGTGACGGCGGTGCAGTTGCCGACATTCTATGTGATCAGCCCCGAAGTGGAATCCATTGCCGGTTTTGTGCGGGAGCTGCGCGACACCGTTGTGCGCGGATATCGCCTGATTCAGATTCGTGTGCGTCAGCTGACACCGGAAGATGGCAACGTTTTGCTGGCGGAGATGCGGGCGCTGAAGCGGGAGTTCCCGGTCAGTTTTTTATGCAACAGTGCACTGGATTTGTTCGGATTCGATTCGATGCACGCAGG
>JBMOPR010000771.1:0-6111 GCA_049323075.1 Pseudomonadota bacterium | reverse complement strand
GGCGCGCTGTCGGGCAACTGCACCGGTTCGCCCGGTGGCAGCGTGAACTGATCCACTTCGGCGGCCTGCAGCGGAGCCAGGAACGCTCCCTGGAACAATCCTGCGCACAACGCGACAAGCAATATCCGCAGTGTCATGCCTGCCGGTCTGCTGTAATCCAACTTCATTTTCTGCTGAATCCACTGAAAAGAAAGCCCCGGCGGGCGGGGCTTTCTGCGTTCACGCCTGCGGGCGCATATGCGGGAACAGGATGACATCGCGAATCGACGGTGAGTCGGTGAACAGCATCACCAAACGGTCGATACCGATGCCCTCCCCTGCGGTCGGCGGCAGACCATATTCCAGCGCGGCGATGTAATCCGCGTCGAAATGCATGGCTTCGTCGTCGCCGGCATCCTTGTCCGCCACCTGCTTCTGGAAGCGCTCGGCCTGGTCTTCCGGATCGTTCAGCTCGGAGAAGCCGTTGGCGATCTCGCGGCCGCCGACAAAAAATTCGAAGCGGTCGGTGACGAACGGATTGCTGTCGCTGCGGCGCGCCAGCGGTGACACTTCGGTGGGATACTCGGTGATGAACGTCGGGTTTTTCAGCCGGTGCTCAACGGTCTTCTCGAAGATTTCGATCTGCAGTTTGCCCAGGCCATAGGATGCTTTGACCGGAATACCCAGCTTCGCACACACCGCTTTGGCGGCATCCACTGACGAGAGATTGTCGGCAGTCAGGTCCGGATTGAACTGCAGGATGGAATCGAACACCGACAGGCGCGTGAAGGGTGAACCGAAATCGTAGGTCTCGCCCTGATAGGAAACCTGCGTGGTGCCCAGTACGTCCTGCGCGAGGCTGCGCAGCATGTCTTCGGTGAGATCCATCAGGTCCTTGTAATCCGCGTAGGCCTGGTAGAACTCCAGCATGGTGAATTCGGGATTGTGGCGGGTGGACAAACCTTCGTTGCGGAAGTTGCGGTTGATTTCGAACACGCGCTCGAAGCCGCCCACCACCAGCCGCTTCAGGTACAGTTCCGGCGCGATGCGCAGGAACAGTTCGATATCCAGTGCGTTGTGGAAGGTGGTGAAAGGACGCGCGGTGGCACCGCCAGGAATCACCTGCATCATGGGCGTTTCCACTTCCATGAAGCCGCGGGTTTTCAGGTAGTCGCGGATGCCATCCACCACAGCGCTGCGGATGCGGAATGTTTCGCGCACTTCTTCGTTGACGATCAGATCGACGTAGCGCTGGCGGTAACGCATTTCCTGGTCGGACAGGCCTTTGTGCTTGTCCGGCAACGGACGCAGGGATTTCACCAGGTGGTCGCACTGTTCGATGTTGACATAGAGGTCGCCCTTGCCGGATTTGCAGAGGGTTCCCGCCACGCCGACGATGTCGCCAAGGTCCCAGGTTTTGATGTCGTCGAGGGTTGCTTCGCTCAGACCCTTGCGGTCCACGTACAGCTGGATGCGGCCGCTCATGTCCTGGATCACGATGAAGGCGCCCCGGTTGAGCATGACGCGGCCGGCAACGCTGACTTTCAGGTTCAGTTCGGCCAGTTCTTCCTTGGTTTTTTCGCTGTGCTGCTTTTGCAAGTCACCGCAGTAATGTTCGCGGCGAAAACCGTTGGGGAATGCGTTGCCCTTTTCACGCTTGCGCGCCAGTTTGGCGCGGCGTTCGGCGATGAGTTTGTTCTCGTCCTGCTCGGGAGCGGGCGGGGTTTGCTTGTTGTCTGTCATGATTTGGCCTTCGCATTGATGCATGTTTTGTGCAGGCAGAGTCTGATTAACCTGGACACGCCGTGAACCCATCCATGGGGGCTGCTCTGCGGCATCCCTGCCGCAAAGCGTCCAGGTTAATCAGACTCTGCCTGCACAAAACATGGCTACTGTTCTTACAGCCCCGATTTCAGGCTCGCCTCGATAAATTCATCCAGATCCCCATCCAGCACGGCGTTGGGGTTGGAATTCTCCACGCCGGTGCGCAGATCCTTGATGCGGGACTGATCCAGCACATAGGAGCGGATCTGGCTGCCCCAGCCGATGTCCGCCTTGGAATCTTCCAGCGCCTGCTTTTCGGCGTTCTGCTTCTGCACTTCCAGTTCGTACAATTTCGCGCGCAGCTGTTTCATCGCGAAATCCTTGTTCTTGTGCTGCGAACGTTCGGCCTGGCACTGCACGACGGTGTTGGTGGGAATGTGCGTGATCCGCACGGCGGATTCGGTCCGGTTGACGTGCTGACCGCCGGCGCCGCTGGCACGGTAGACGTCAATGCGCAGATCAGCGGGGTTGATATCGATCTCGATGTTGTCGTCGATTTCCGGTGATACGAACACGGACGAGAACGACGTGTGGCGACGGTTGCCGGAATCGAACGGGGATTTGCGCACCAGCCGGTGCACGCCGGTTTCGGTACGCAGCCAGCCGTAGGCGTATTCACCCTCGAACCGGATGGTGGCGGATTTGATGCCGGCCACTTCACCGTCGGATACTTCCACCAGTTCCGTCTTGAAACCGCGCCGCTCGCCCCAGCGCAGGTACATCCGCAGCAGCATGCTGGCCCAGTCCTGCGCCTCGGTGCCGCCGGAGCCCGCCTGTATGTCCAGGTAGCAGTTGTTGGGGTCCATCTTGCCCGAGAACATGCGGCGGAATTCCAGATTGGCCACCTGCGCTTCCAGCTTGTCCAGCTCGGCGGACACTTCCTGCACGGTGCCTTCGTCGTTCTCTTCCACCGCCATGTCGAGCAGCTCTTTCATGTCGGCGACGCCGGTCTTGAGCTTCTTCAGGGTGGTGACGATCTGGTCCAGCGCGACACGCTCGCGGCCGAGATCCTGGGCTTTTTCAGGGGTGTTCCAGATGGCGGGGTTTTCCAGTTCGCGGTTTACTTCGTCCAGACGCTCGCATTTGAGGTCGTAGTCAAAGATACCCCCTAAGCGCTTCGCCACGCGCATTGAGGTCTTTGATTTTGTTTACGATCGGATTGATTTCCATGGGCTTTGGGGATCACTGTGGCAGGGAAAAGGGCGTATTTTACCGGGGGGACGGGCCCGGTGCCAGCACTGCATGACATTGATTTGTCTTGGTTCTGGCCTGTAACCGTCATCGGACCTAAGCCATTTCTTCATCAGACCGCAAAATCGCAGTCACAGGTGTAGGCTAGGTTGAACGGCTTGTCCCCTTTTTGCCTTGAGGATTTCCCATGACAAGCAATCGACATTTCCGGTTCGGCGCCCTCGCACTGGCCACCGCCTTCGCCCTGAACGGCTGCTATGAACAGGGCAGCAGCCTGCTGGTGGGCCGCGCCGTGCTGCCCGCAGCAACGTTTGCGGACGGCCCCACCTCGGGCCAGCGCCTGGGCGGTGTACCCATCAACGGCCAGCCGGTGCCCTTCGTCAACAAGCAGCCCGTGCAAGGCTTTTCCGCCGTGCTCGACAACCATGACGGCAGCTTTCTGGTGATGTCCGACAACGGCTTTGGCGGCATCGAAAACTCCGCCGACTACAACCTGCGCCTCTACACCATCACGCCGGCATTCAAAACCCGCCAGGGCGGCAGCGGCGACATCACGGTGGGTGATTTCATCGAACTGAAAGATCCCAACAAAAAAATCCCGTTTGCGATCACCCGTCATTTTTCGGCAGACAGAACCCTGACCGGCGCCGATTTCGATATTGAATCCGTGCAGCGGGCGCCCGATGGCACGCTCTGGTTCGGCGACGAGTTCGGCCCTTTCCTGCTGCACACCGACGCCAGCGGCGTAGTGCTGGAAGCCCCCATTGCGCTGCCGGATGTCAGCAATCCGGGCCAGTTCATCCGCGCACCGCAGAATCCATTTCAGGAAGAAGCCAGCGCCATCCGCATCATGAACGCGGTGGCGCACCATGCGGAATCCCACGGCAACACGCGCCGGCCGGTGTTTTCGCCCTATCACGTGATGCTGGCGGACAACAACACAGCCAACGATCACTATGCCCGGGGCACGGCGTCGCCGGCGGATCTGCCTGCGGCAGCCAGCGATATTTTCAGCATCAGTTCGCTGAAAAACGCCGGTTACCCGGTGGTGAGCTGGACCGTCAATGACAAGCCCCGCATGCTGGAACTGATGCAGCTGGGCATCAGCGGCATCATCAGTGATCGCCCCGACCTGCTGCTGGAAGCGGTGCAGGAATTCAACGGCGGCCAGTACCTGACAGCGGAAGGCCTGATCGACGCCAGCAAGTTCGACGCGCAAGGCCATCGCGGTGGCCGCAACCTGCGCCCGGAAAACACCCTGCCGGCGATGGAAGTGGCGCTGGACCATCTGATGGTGACGCTGGAAACCGACAGCGGCATCGCACTGGATGGCGTGCCCATGCTGGCCCACGATCCCTATGTGGAAACCGAGAAATGCCGCAAGGCCGATGGCAGCGATTTCCCCGCGCCGGTGCTGATCAAAAACCTGAGCGCGGCCGACATCCAGTCCGGCTTCATCTGCGACAAACTGTTCCGGGGTGAAACCCAGTTGAACGATCTGGCGCTGTCGCCGGTGAGCGTGGCCTTTGCCGCCAGCCGTGGCATTCATCCCTACGCCATGCCGCAACTGCAACAGCTGTTCGATTTCGTGGAATCCTACGTTTCCTATTACCGCGACGGCGCTGGCAGCAGTCATCCCCAGGCGGCCCTGCGCTGGAAAAACGCCGAGCGGGCGCGCTTCAATATCGAAACCAAACTCAATCCCCGCAGCGATCAGGACGCGCAGGGGCTGGTATACAAGGAACGCACCTTCGATCCCGCCACTTTCACCACCGCCATCGCCGGTCTGATCAGCAGCAACGGCCTCAGCGCCCGCGCCGACGTACAGAGTTTCGATTTCCGCACTCTGCTGGATGTGCAGGCGCGCTTCCCGGCGATTCGCACCGTGTACCTGTTCGGTGATTTCCCGATCTTTGACGGCGCCGATTCCGACGATGGCACCAACATGCAGGATGAAAACGGCGCCAACACGCCCTGGATGGCGGGCCTGTACTGGCCCTATCGCGCCACCGCGCTGACCTCGCCATTCAAGGCACAGGGCAGTGGTGGTTTCGAGGGCATGGCGCTGACTCGGGATGGCAAGAAACTGCTGCCGCTGCTGGAAAAACCGCTCGCTGGCAGCAGTGCGCGGGAACTGCTGATTCACGAATTCGATCTGGCCAGCAAACAATACAGCGGGAAATTCTACCGTTTTCCGCTGGATGAACGCGGCGCCGCGATTGGTGATTTCATCATGACCGACAAAAAGCACGGCCTGATCATCGAGCGCGACAACACGCAGGGCGATCTGAACGGCTTCAAGACCGTGCAGGAAATTACCCTGGGCAAGTCCGGCGACCTGGTGGAAAAATCCCTGCGGGTGGACCTGATGCAGATCACCGACAAGTTCGGTCTGGCGCAACCCACCCAGCCGGGCGATGTGGGCCTGGGCGGTGAAACCTTTGCGTTCCCCTTCGTCACTATCGAGGATCTGGTGCTGATGGATCGCGACACACTGGGCGTGATCAACGACAACAACTATCCGTTCAGTGTGGGCCGGCACCCGGGAGCCAGCGCGCCGGATGACAGCGAGTTCATCCTGCTGAAACTGCCGCCGCAGGCGCTGGTGAAAAAGCAGTAACAGTCGGACGGACTCTTTTCACGAAAACACCCGTCCACAAAAAGGGAGCGACCGTTCAGGCGCTCCTTTTTTATTGTCAATGCCGGCTTACAGATCCTCCAGCACCGCTTTCACTTCCCCTTCCATCCGGAAGGAGAAAATATCCAGCCCCAGCACGCCCACCTTGAAGGTGTAGCCAAACGGCAGCCGCAGCCGCGCCGGTTTCAGCGAAAACTGCAGGTTGACCGGCGCCAGTTCGCGGATGCGCAGATTGTCGAGCCCGGCGTCCAGCACAATTTTAGGCAGTGATTTCAGCACGGCGCTGACACTGATTTCCGGCAGTTTTCCCACGCTAAGATTGGCGTTCAGATCGGAACTGGTTTTGATCTCGGGCAGCTGGGTGATGCCGGCATTCACCGTGGCCTTGATCTCCGGCACCTTGTCCACGCTGACATTCAGCGTGGAGTTGGTCTTGATTTCCGGCAGGTCGATGCTGAAACTGCCCCTGCGAAAATTCA
>JBMOPR010000770.1:0-6146 GCA_049323075.1 Pseudomonadota bacterium | reverse complement strand
ACAGCGCCAGCGGTGATTCGTTCACTGGTGAACCCTTGATCGCGTAGAACGGAATTTTTTCGATCAGGTGTTTGAGTTTTTCCGCCAGACTGGATTTACCACCACCCACCGGACCCAGCAGATACAGGATCTGTTTCTTTTCTTCCAGTCCCTGCGCGGCGTGGCGGAAGTACGACACGATCTGCTCGATGCATTCCTCCATGCCATAGAATTCGTCGAACGCGGGGTAACGGCGCATGATCTTGTTGGAAAATATCCGGCTCAGGCGCGGGTCCATCGACGTGTCGACCAGTTCGGGTTCGCCGATGGCTTTCAGCATGCGTTCGGATGCGCTGGAGTACGCCGACGGATCGCGTTTGCAGATGTCGAGGTATTCCTGCAGTGAATACTCTTCTTCCTGGGTGGTTTCGTAGCGGCTCTGGTAGTGACTGAAGATGCTCATGAATCTACCTCGTGTTCCGGCGTGTGCGCGTCAGTGGTCTTGCAATCGGGGCTCTCGCTGTTTTCACAATACGAAAGCGCATCAAAATGGACAACCAAAAATAGTAACGGTTTAGTGACCAAGTGTTGTCCGCAAAATCGGGCCCTGTTTGAAGCTTAGTATCAAACGCCAAAAACAAAAACCAAAAAACAGTTGAATCGAAAGGATTTATTGCCCTTTTTTCTATTTTTAGAATTTTTGGAGCGAAATGGGAAGCGAAAGCTGCAAAGAATTTTAAAACGGCTGTTTATTCCAGCCGTTATAGTCGCGGGTTATCAGGCGGGCGGATGTTGCGATTGAATGGCGATTAGCGGCGGTGGTGGTGGCAGTCGCACGCCTGCCAAATGCCGGTTTCCAGACAGTAGGCGCTGAGCCGGTTGCCCCACACGCAGCCGGTGTCCAGCGCAATGATGTGGTCCTGGCCGGTGCGGCCTTCCAGCGCGGCCCAGTGCCCGAACAGGATTTTTTTTGCGATGTGGGTCCGCCCCGGCCAAGCATACCAGGGATGCAGATGAGGCGGCACGGTGGTGAGGGATTCCTTGTGCAGCAGGTCGATATGACCTTCCGCATCCAGCAGGCGCATGCGGGTGAAGAAGTTGGTGATGGTGCGCCAGCGCTCGGGCCCCTGCAGTGATTCGTCCCAGCGGCTGGGCTCGTTGCCATACATGTGGGCAAAAAACAGGTCGCGGCGGGCGTCGTCGCGCAGCACGGCTTCCACTTCGCGGGCGCAGCTGCGGGCCTGTTCCAGGGTCCACAGCGGGTAGATGCCGGCGTGGGCCATCACGCAGGCGTCGTTCTCATGCAGCAGCGGGCAGCTCAGCAGCCAATCTGCCAGGGCATCGCGATCAGATGCCTTCACCACGTCGCGGAACGTATCCTTGCGCTTGAATTCGATGCTGCCAGACAACACCGCCAGCATGTGCAGGTCGTGGTTGCCCAGCACGGTGGTCAGGTTGTCGCGGCGTTCGTGGCAGAAACGCAGGGTGTCCAGCGAGGCGGGGCCCCGGTTCACCAGGTCGCCGGTGAGCCAGAGCTGGTCGCGGTCAGCGTTGAAGCGGATTTTCTCCAGCAGGCAGCGGAAATCCTCGTAACAGCCCTGCAGATCGCCGATTGCCCAGGTGGCCATCAGTGCAGGGCCGTGGGTGAGGCGAGGGTGAAGATGGGAATCGGCGCGTCGAAGCGGATGCCGGTGGCGTCCACCATCTGATACGACCCCTTCATGCTGCCCACCGGCGTCTGCAGCACGGCACCGCTGCTGTACTGGTAGGTTTCCCCTGGCAGAATCGTGGGTTGCTCGCCGATCACGCCTTCGCCGCGCACTTCCTGCACCCGCTGGTTGCCGTCGGTGATGATCCAGTGGCGGGACAGCAGTTGCGCCGGCAGGTTACCCCTGTTTTCGATGCGGACATGATAGGCGAAGACAAAGCGGTGTTCGGCAGCGTTGGACTGGTCGGGGATATATTCGCTGATCACTTCCACGGCAATATCGCTGGAATTTTTATGGGTTTGCATGGTTATTCGGCTCCTGGGCCGGCGGCCAGCACCAGATCGGTGAGGCGGGCGTACTGGGCCAGTGAGAGGTCTTCAGGCCGGAGTTCCGGATTGATGCCGGCCTGCTCCAGTAAGCGATCGTCTGCTACTGATTTTAAGGCATTCCGCACGGTTTTGCGTCGCTGGTTGAAGGCAGTGGTGACCAGTTTGCCCAGTTCCCTTGGTGATTGTGTGGTCACTGGCGGGACGGCGTGAGGCACCAGCCGCACGATGGCGGATTCCACCTTGGGCGGCGGGTCGAAGGCGGTGGGTGGCACCAGGAACAGCGGCTCCACCTGGCAGTAGTACTGCACCATGATCCCCAACCTTCCATAGGCGCTGTCGCCCACGCCTGCCGCCAGCCGGTCCACCACTTCCTTCTGCAGCATGAAGTGCATGTCGCTGATCAGGTTGTTGTAGCCCAGCAGGTGGAACATCAGCGGCGTGGAGATGTTGTAAGGCAGGTTGCCCACCACCCGCAGTTTGTCGCCGCCCAGGTCGGCGAGGATGCGGGTGAAGTCGAACTTCAGGGCATCACCTTCATAAATATGGAAGTTCTTGCGGGTGGCGAAGCTGATTTTCAGATGCGGGATCAGGTCGCGGTCCAGTTCCACCACGGCCATTTCCCGTACCTGGTCCACCAGCTGCTCGGTGATGGCGCCCAGGCCGGGACCGATTTCCACCAGGGTGTCGGTGGCTTGCGGACGGATGGCACGCACGATGTTGTCGATCACGTGGGGATCGTGCAGGAAGTTCTGGCCGAAGCGCTTGCGGGGCTGGTGGCCGCCGCCGAATGAGGGTTTTCTGCTTTTAGCCATGGGTGCGGACCTGTTGCGAAGCCTGTTTGGCCGCCACCATCTGGCGGGCGATGTCGATGGCGGCGCGCAGGCTGCCGGTGTCGGCGCGGCCGGTGCCGGCCAGATCCAGGGCGGTGCCGTGGTCCACCGAGGTGCGGATGATGGGCAGACCCAGGGTGATATTGACGGCATTGCCGAAGCCCAGGTGCTTGAGCACCGGCAGGCCCTGATCGTGGTACATGGCCAGCACTGCGTCGGCCCGCGCCAGGTGACGGGGCGTGAACAGGGTGTCGGCGGGCAGGGGGCCTTCCAGCTGGAAACCTTCGCTGCGCAGTTTTTGCAGCACCGGCTGGATGATGCGGATTTCCTCGTCGCCCAGATGGCCGCTTTCCCCGGCATGGGGGTTGAGGCCGCACACCAGCAGACGGGGTTGATGCGTGCCGAAGTGCAACTGCAGGTCGCGCACGGTAATGCGGATCACATTTTCCAGCAGGCCGGGGGTGATGGCATCGGCCACGGCGCGCAGGGGCAGGTGGGTGGTGGCCAACGCCACCCGCAGGCCGGGACAGGCCAGCATCATCACTACTCGGTCGACGCCGCAGCGCTGCTGCAGGAATTCAGTGTGGCCGGTGAAGGAGATGCCGGCGTCATTGATCACGGATTTCTGCACCGGGCCGGTGACCAGGGCGGAGAAGGTGCCGGCGCGGCAGCCGTCCACGGCTTTTTCCAGCGTTTCCAGTACGTAAGAAGCGTTGGCGGGATTGAGCCGGCCTGCCTGCACGGGAGCGCGGAGGGGCACGGGAAGAATCTGCAGGAATCGTTCAGTGGCGGGCGGGGCTGTCTTGTCGTGCTGGCCATGCTTTGTTGCCAGCTTGGGCAGCGGTGACCATTCCCGCCATTCAAACGGCAATCCCAGTTGTTGTGCCCGCTGCGCCAGCAGATCCGGATCGACGATCACCACCCAGTCAGCGCAATCCCCTGCCTGGGCCAGTTGCAGGACCAGATCGGGGCCGATGCCGGCAGGCTCCCCGGCGGTGATGGCCAGCGGGGCCGGCGCGTTCAGAGTTTCACTTCCACGTAGGAGTTCTGGCGGATTTCCCGCAGCCAGGCATCCAGTTCCTCGTCGAACTTGCGCCGCTGCAACATCTGGCGGGCGCGGCCACGGCGGAACTCCTCGCTCATGTCCTGGTTGCGGCGTTCCTGCACCTGCAGAATGTGCCAGCCAAACTGGGACCGGAACGGTTCGGACAACTCACCCGGCTTGCCCTTGTTCATGCGCTCGTCGAACTCCGGCACCATCATGCCCGGGTTCACCCAGCCCAGGTCGCCACCCTGCAGCGCGCTGCCGGGATCGTCGGAATAGGTCTTGGCCAGAGTGGCGAAATCATCCTTGCCGGCGAGAATGTTTTTGCGGATCTCCTCGATCAGGTGGCGGGATTCGTCCTCGCTGCGGATTTCGTTGGGCTTGATCAGGATGTGGCGCGCCTTGGTCTGCTGCACGAACTGCTCGGTGCCGCCGCGGATCTCCATCACCTTGATGATGTGGTAGCCGCTGGCACTGCGGATGGGCTGGGAAATCTGGCCGGCCTTCATGTCCAGCACGGTGTCGGCGAACAGGGTGGGTAGCTGGGCCGCCTTGCGCCAGCCCAGGTCCCCGCCCTGCAGTGCCTGTTCGCCGGCGGAATATTGGGCCGCCAGCTGGGAGAAGTCGGTGCCGGCCTGCAGTTCCCGGTACACCTGCAACGCCTTTTCCTCGGTCGCCGCCAGGTCGCCGTCGGTGCTGGTCGGGATCAGGATATGGCCCAGGCGGTAATCCGGCGCCAGGTTGGTCTTGCCCACTTCCGAGTTGAGGAAGTTGTCCACGTCCTGATCGGTGATCTGGATGCGGCCGCCCACTTTGCGCTGGCGCAGCTGACCCACCACCAGTTCGCGACGGATCTGGTCCCGCAGGCCGCGCCAGGAAATGCCTTCATCCACTACGGTGCGACGGAACTGCTCGGTGGTCATGTTGTTCTGGCGGGCAATGTTTTCCAGGGTGTCGTTGATGCGGTTGTCATCCACCCGGATGCCGGAGCGCTCCGCCATTTGCAGCTCGATGCTTTCGACAATCATCCGCTCCAGCACCTGTTGCCGCAGCGCTTCCTCGGGCGGCATGGGGGTGTTCTGCTCCCGCATGCGCACCCGCACCGTGGCGGTCCGTTCCACCAGCTCGGATTCCATGATGATGTCGTCGTCAACAACGGCGACGATGCGGTCCAGGGTCTGGCTGGCCTGGGCGGGAGCGGCCATCAGGGTGGCGAGCCCGGCGAGGACAAACAGAACGGACAATACGTATTTGGATTGCATGAAGTGACCTGTGGCTGTGAAATCAGAATTTGGGCGGGCGCATGTCTTCCCGTTCGCGATAGCCGCCGATGCCTTCTTCCAGGATGCTGTCGACGGTGCCGCCGACGCCTCCCAGTCCTTTCAGTTCGACCTGGATGTAGATGCCCTGGATGGGTTCCAGCACATCGGGTTCGGTATTCGACTCTTTCAGATAGCGCCGGTTCACCAGCCGGGCGCGCCAGCAGCAGCTTTCGTATTCTACACCGGCGATGTTGTCGAAAGAACGGTACTCCTCGATATCGTAGCCCCAGCGTCCCATCAGGCTCCAGCGGCGTGACACCGACCAGATGAAGGAGATGTCGGTCTGCTTGATCTTGCCCACCGCCGGGTCGGCGGTGATGGCGCCGTCGTCGTAGTAGTTGTAATTGAGGTTGAGCAGGTTACCCGTCTTGCCGCGGTAGGCGACGCCGGTCACCAGGGTGTCGAGGTTGCTGACCTCGGTGTCCATCTGGGTTTCCGTGCGCCAGGACCAGGCCTCATTGATGGTCCAGAAGGCCCGCCCGACGTAGGGGGAAAAGGACGTGGTTTCCACCGGATCGCTGGGGTAGAGCTGCACTTCGCGGTCGCGCATGTAAAAGATCTGTCCCAGCGCGAGGTTCAGCTTTTCGAGACCGGTATCGTGATCAATGAAACGGGTGGTGACACCCAGTGAAACCTGGTTGGCATCGCCGATACGGTCGCCGCCGGTAAAGCGATTGTCGCGGAACAGCTGCTCGTAGCCGAAGCTGTTCTTGGAGGTATCGAACAGGGGCAGATCGTTCTGGTCCTGGTAGGGAACGTACAGGTAATAAAGCCGGGGCTCCAGGGTCTGCGTGAAATGGCGGTCACTCATTTCAAAGGGGCGATCAAAATACAGCCCGGAATCAATGTTGAACACCGGCACATGCAGGTTGGGTTCCTGCTGGTCCATGGGGCCGCCGGTGATGTTGTAATAGCGGTAGCGTTCACTGTAC
>JBMOPR010000769.1:0-6156 GCA_049323075.1 Pseudomonadota bacterium | reverse complement strand
AATATAGATGAGTCTCGGCGGTTTTGCTGTAGGGTTTCAGCTCACTGAAGCGACCCTGGCGCACTTTCACCGCCCACTCCGGGTCCTGCAACAGCGCGCGGCCCACCGCGATCAGATCGAATTCACCCTGCTGCAGGCGCGTGAACAGTTCATCAAAACGGCGGGTGGGCACCGGCTTGCCGTCATCCTTGCCACTGAACGTGGTATCGAGAAAATCCCCTTCCAGACCCACGCTGCCGACGCTGATGGTGGGCAGGCCGGTAATTTCCTTGGTCCAGCCCGCCAGATTCAGGCTGGAACCCGGGAATTCCGGTTCCCAGAAACGACGGTTGCTGCAGTGGAAAATATCCACGCCGGCAGCGGCCAGCGGTTTCAGGAAGCGTTCCAGTTCGTCCGGCGTCTGCGCCAGACGGGCGCTGTAATCCTGCTGCTTCCACTGGGAATAACGCAGCACCACCGGAAACGACGCGCTGACCCGCGCCCGCACCGCCTCGATGATTTCGATCGCAAACTGCAGCCGGTTTTCCAGCGAGCCACCGTAACGGTCGGTGCGCTCGTTGGTGACGTCCCAGAAGAACTGGTCGATCAGATAGCCGTGAGCACCGTGGATTTCCACGCCGTCGAAACCGAGCTGCTCGGCATCCGCCGCTGCCTGCGCGAACGCCGCCACACAGGCCTGGATATCCTCCAGCGACATGACGTGTGCCTTGCGCTTGCCGGCGGAGGTAATCCCCGACGGCCCGATGCCCGGCGCCTCCTTGTCCGGCCCGATGCCCGGCTTGCGCACCGTGCCCACATGCCACAGCTGCGGCATGATTTTCCCGCCGGCAGCGTGCACCGCGTCCACCACTTTTTTCCAGCCTTTCAAGGCTTCACCGTGGAAGGCCGGCACGTTCTCGTAACCGTTGGCCGAGGGATGATTCACGGTGGTGCCCTCGGTGATGATCAGGCCCACGTCATTTTCGGCGCGGCGACGGTAGTAGGCGACCACATCATCATTCGGGACATAGCCGGGGGAAAATTGCCGGGTCATCGGCGCCATCACGATACGGTTTTTCAGGTGCAGGGATTTGCAGGAGAACGGCTGGAACAACGGGGATACATCGACCTGGGTCATGAATGATCTCGACAGCTGGTTGTGAATTGAACTGCTTTTGATTCTGGACCAAACGTTCTTGAATGCAAAAGGCCGGAAGCGTCATTTTTCGGGCAGATATTGTCGCCCCGTGCTGGCCGTGGCAATCTTCCCTGAATATCAGGTTTTGAACCCGTTCACACATCCCACCGCCTCAACGTTAACGACAAGGAATCCTCCATGACGGCCAAAGTGATCACCGCCTGTGGCGAAATCAGCGGCATCCAGCGCGAAAACCATGTGGAATTCCGTGGCATTCCTTATGCCGAGCAACCGATCGGTGTAAGCCGGTTCAAGGCGCCGCAGCCGCTGCTGCCGGACGAAGAACCCATGGCGGCAGAAACCTTCGGCGACGCCTGCCAGCAGGAAGAAGTGTCCATGTTCGGCATCAGCCAGATGAGCGAGGACTGTCTTTACCTGAACATCTGGACCCCGGATTGCGACAACCGCAAGCGTCCGGTAATGGTGTGGATTCACGGCGGCGGCTACCAGACCGGCTCCGGCGCGCAGCTGATCTATCGCGGCGGCCAGCTGGCGGTGCACGGCGACGTGGTGGTGGTGACACTGAATTACCGGCTCGGTGCGTTCGGCTTCCTCTACCTGAACGACCTGATTCCCGAACACTACAATGTCGGCGCCAACAATGGTCTGCTGGACCAGATCGAAGCACTGAAATGGATTCGCCAGAACATTGCCCAGTTCGGCGGCGATCCGGACCAGGTGACACTGTTCGGCGAGTCCGCCGGCGCCATGGCCATCGCCACACTGCTGGCCTGTCCTGCGGCCCAGGGTCTGTTCAAACGCGCAATCCTGCAGAGCGGGTCCGCCGACCAGGTGCTCACCCGCGAGGAAGCCAACAAAATTGCCCACCGCTTTCTGGAAGTCACCGACATCAATCCCGCCAAGCCGGACAAGCTGTGGCAACTCACGCCGCAGCAGATCGTCAAGGCCCAGCGCGACTGCATGCGCATGAGTTTCGATCGCGGCATGTATGCACAGCAGGTACCGCAGACCGGCATGACCCTGGTGCCAGTGATTGATGGCCTCACCTTGCCGCAATCGCCGCTGCGCTCGCTGGAGCAAGGCGATGCCCGCCACATTCCCCTGCTGGTGGCCTGGACCCGCGATGAATGGAACCTGTTCCTGCGCATGCCCGGCGCGGAAAAAATCATGAACAACGAAACCTTCAAGAATCTCGACAAGCTGGGCCTGATCAAACTGTGCGAAAAGAACCTGCCAGGCATGGGCGAACGCGCCGCCAACCTGTATGAAAAAATCCTGAAGGCCCGCAATCCCAACGCTTCCTACACCGACATGTTCAGCGCGTTCGAGAGCGACCGCGTGTTCCGCATTCCGTCGCTGCGCATCGGCGAACTGCAGGGCCGCCACAGCCAGGACGTCTTCCTCTGCCAGTTCAACTGGGACAAGGGCCTGCTGGGCGCCTGCCACGCCAGCGACATTCCCCTGGTGTTCGGCTGCGCCGACAACGGCGTAGGCCAGTTCCTCACCGGTGGCGGCGAAGGTGCCAGAAGACTCAGCGATATCGTGCAGAACAGCTGGATCGCTTTTGCGCGCTCCGGTAACCCCGCTACCGACCGGGTCGGCCACTGGCCCGCCTTCAACAAGGACACCCGCAAGGTGATGTGTTTCGACGAGACCACCCAGCTGCAGGACGATCCGCTGGAGCAGGAACAGGAGTTGTGGGAAGGGATTTTGTAATCTGATCCGGGCCGGCCATGCGTTGATCCAATCCCAGCAACCTGCGCAGGAAACCGGACATTACGGCATCTGCGCGGGGTGGATGCGTCGTTAATTTTTTGTTCATGGATTAATAACGGCGCATTTCCTAGAATACGCGGCTTCAGAGTCGCGGGGTCAATCGTCACATGAGCAAGCAGGTATTCTTCATCGGACAGCGCTGGGCCAACACCGCCGAAACGGATCTCGGCATTGGCATCGTCACCCAGGTTAACGACCGCACCATCAGCCTGTTCTTCCCCGCCGCCGAGGAACTGCGCAACTACGCCAAGGCCAACGCCCCCCTCACCCGCCTGCAGTTCCACCCCCGCGACACCATCGAAACCCAGGACGGCACCCGCTACCGGGTGCTATCCCGCACCGAGCAGGACGGCCTGTTCTTTTATGAATCCGAAGGCGAAAACGGTGAGATCAAAACCCTGTGCGAAACCCAGGTGCAGGGCAGCAGCCAGATGCCCGAGGCGCTAAAGCGCCTGCTGCTGGGCCAGCTCGACGACTTCCGCAACTTCGGCCTGCGCCTGAGAACCTGGGAACTGCTGGCCAACTACGACCGCCACCCCGCCAAGGGTTTCATGGGCGCCCGGGTGGACCTGATTCCGCACCAGTTCCACATCGCC
This sequence comes from Pseudomonadota bacterium, assembly GCA_049323075.1. GTDB lineage: Bacteria > Pseudomonadota > Gammaproteobacteria > Pseudomonadales > Ketobacteraceae > Ch67. The sequence goes on along the minus strand of JBMOPR010000769.1, from coordinate 2,646 downwards.
CAGACCGTGTCGGCCCGCACCGCTCCCCGCGTCATGCTGGCGGACGAAGTGGGCCTGGGCAAAACCATCGAAGCCGGTCTGATCGCCCACCAGCAACTGATCAGCGGCAAGATCGGCCGGGTGCTGATCCTGGTGCCGGACTCCCTGGTGCACCAGTGGCTGGTGGAAATGCGCCGCCGTTTCAACCTGCCGGTGCGGGTGCTGGATCAGGACCAGTGCGAGGCCCTGTGCGAGCAGGAACAGACCGACAATCCCTTCCTGTACGAACAGCTGGTGCTCTGCTCGATCCAGTTTCTGATGCATCACAAACAGTGGGCCGAAGCCGCGCTGGACACCCCCTGGGATCTGCTGGTGGTGGACGAAGCCCATCACCTGGCCTGGGAACCGGGCAACGCCAGCCCGGCCTACTCGCTGGTGGAACAGTTCTCGCTGCGGGCGAAGGGCCTGCTGCTGCTGACCGCCACGCCGGAGAAAGAAGGCCCCGAAAGCCACTTCGCCCAGCTGCACCTGCTGGACCCGCTGCGCTACGCCGAACTGCCAGCCTTCATGGAACAGCAGCAGCGCTTTAACGACATCGCCCTGATCGCCGAGCACCTGATCGACCACGACACCCTGGCAGCGGAGCATCTGGAACAACTGAAAGTGCTGCTCAGCGACGCCAACAGCCACCGCCTGATCACCCTGCTGCAGGCCGACACCGGCGACAAGGCCGGCGAGGCGCTGGCCGCCCGCACCCTGGCCACCCGCCTGCTGGACCAGCACGGCACCGGCCGCGCCCTGTTCCGCAACACCCGCGCCAGCATCAGCGGCTTCCCCCAGCGCAAACTCACCCGCGTGCGCCTGCCCAACCCGGCCTGCTATGCGGACGTGAAAATCAATGTCCTGGAAGATGCGCTTTATCCGGAAATCGACACCCCGGAAGGCCAGTGGCTGGCCCAGGACCCCCGCGTCAACTGGCTGCTGGAAACGCTGAAGAAACGCCGCAGCGAAAAATTCCTGATCATCTGCCATCACAAGGACACGGCCTGTGCCCTGCAGGCGCACCTGCATTTCAAGGGCGGCATCCAGTGCAGTGCCTTCCACGAAGACCTGACCCTGATCGAACGCGACCGCAGTGCCGCCTGGTTCGCCTCTCACGAAGATGCTGCCCAGGCGCTGATCTGTTCCGAGATCGGCAGCGAAGGCCGCAACTTCCAGTTCTGCCACAACCTGGTGATGTTTGACCTGCCCGCCTCGATCGACCAGCTGGAGCAACGCATCGGCCGTCTCGACCGCATCGGCCAGAAGCAGGACATCAACATCTATACGCCATATCTGGGCGACACCTGGCAGCAGCACCTGCTGGAATGGTACGACGAGGGCTTCGGCGCCTTCGATAAAACCGAATCCAGCCACAGCGTAGTGTTCGAATCCCTGCGCGGGCAGTTCCTGGTAGCGCTGCAGCAGGACGAGCACGCCCTCGACAAGCTGGTGAAAACCACCCGTGCCCGTATCGGCGACCTGCACCAACGTTTCATCCACGGCCGCAACCGGCTGCTGGAAATCCATTCCAAGGGTGACGGCAGCGTGCAGGAACTGCTGGATTCAGTGGCCGACGCCGATAACGACCCGAATCTGAAGGAATACATGGAGCTGGTGTTCAGTGCCTACGGAGTGGAAGAGGAAGACCTGTCGGACACAGTGATCCTGCTGCGGCCCGGTTCCTCGCTGGAACACAACAGCTTCCCCTCGCTGCCGGAAGACGGCGTCAGCGCGACCTACCAGCGCGCGGTGGCCCTCGGCCGCGAGGACATCGAATTTCTGTCCTGGGATCACCCCATGGTGCGCAATGCGATGGATATGGTGCTTACCAGCGGCAAGGGCAGCTCGGTGTTGAGCCTGCTGAAGAACAAACAGGTAAAAGAAGGCACTGTGCTGCTGGAAGCCCTCTACATCGTGGAATGCCCGGCACCGGCGGAGCTGCAGATCCAGCAGGTATTGCCGCCCACCCCGGTGCGCCTGCTGCTGGACCCGAAAGGCCGCGACCTGTCAGCCGCCGTGGACACTGCCACCCTCGACAAGCAGCTCAAACGCATCAAGAACGACCTGGCCGCGCCCATGCTGAAGGAAATCCAGGAACCGGTGAACGAGATGCTGGCCAAATGCGAAGCCCTGATGGATACCCGGGTACAGCAGGTGCGCGAGCAGGCTCTGGCGGCATTCGACGCCTACTGGGAAAACGAAGCCCGCCGCTTGCAGGCACTGGCCCAGAACATGGCGCAGCCGGCCGACATCGCCCCGCAACTGGCGGCAGTAGCGCAAAAGCGCGAACAGGGCCGCAAGGTGCTGAACAGCCAGTGCACCAGCCGGCTGGATGCCCTGCGTATCATGATCAGTGTGGGATGATCGCTAACCTGCTCCCCGCGGACGCCGATCTGGTCATCCTGTTCGAGGACGATCACCTGTTCGTGGTGGACAAGCCGGGCGGACTGCTGTCGGTGCCCGGCCGTCTGCCGCAGCACCAGGATTCCATCCAGCTCCGCGCTGCCCGCCGCTTCCCGCAGGCGCTGGTGGTGCACCGGCTCGACTGCGCCACCAGCGGCGTGATGGTGCTGGCGAAAACCAAAGAGGCGCAGTCCGAACTCAGCCGCCAGTTCCGGGACCGGG
>JBMOPR010000768.1:0-6159 GCA_049323075.1 Pseudomonadota bacterium | reverse complement strand
CGGAGCAAACAGGGCATCAGCAGCATTGACGGCGCTATTGGCAGCGGCATCTGCCGGCGATGTCGCTGTTGGCGCCGTGTCTGCGGCGCAGCCGTGCAGCAACGTAATCAAGGCAAGACAGGCAATTCGAATTTTCATGAACACATTCCTTTCGTCTGGGGCAGCTGGGTTGATCATCGGACACTGGATTGAAGAGAAACAGCACTCTCAATCCCGATCCGGCGCGCCGGGCGGAAAAAAAGAACGGTAGGGTCGCGCCTCATCCACCGCCCGGGCGAACGACGGCCGCGCCAGCAACCGCTGCCGGTAAGCACGTACATTAGCGCAATCCGCCCCCACCGGATGTACCCAGTCCGCATAAAACAGTGACGGTGCCGCAGCGCAATCCGCCAGCGTAAACGCCGCGCCTGCCGCCCACTCCCGCGCACCCAGTTGTGAATCCAGCCAGCGGTAAGCCGTTTCCAGCAGGGCCCGCGCGTCCGCCACACCGGCAGGATCACGATTATCCGGCGCACGAAGGGTGTCGAACACGATTTTTTGCATGGGCGTCATGATGTAGTTGTCGAAAAAGCGGTCCAGCAGGCGTACGTCCAGGGCGGCACGGGCATCCGCCGGAATCAGCTGCACCGGGCCGGGATGATACAGGCCGAGATATTCGATGATGATGCTGGCTTCCGGCACCGTGCGGCCGGCGTCCACCAGCAGGGGCATGCGTTTCAGTGGCCACAGCGCAGCATGCTCGGCGGCAGCGCTGTCCTCACCCGGACCCAGCATGCGGAACTGGAACGGCGTGTTGTTTTCGTAAAGCGCAATCAGCACCTTCTGGCAATAGGATGAAAAGGGATGGGCGTACAGCTGCATGGACATGAGGAATCTCCCGGGTGGCGTGGTGCCGGCATAACCGGCACGGATTTCGTCGTGATCACTGAATTGTCGTTATGGCGTGCGGCAAATCGACAGGGTCGCCGGCAGAAATTCATGCTTTGAACGCATTGGCCTGGCGCACCAGGCGCCGACCCCAACGCCCCAGCCCGATTCCTATCAGAACGCCCGCCACCGTAATCCCCAGCATCAGTGCCAGTTCGCCGCCAGCCTCCCGGCCCCCGGTGCCAATAAAGCCCATCAAATAGATGGCGGAAAAGCTGCCACCCACCAATCCCAGCCAGGCCGCGCCGCCCCAACCCAGGATCTGCAGCAGATAGCCGATGGTCTTGCGCATAGGACCCGCTCCCGTTCGTATGACGCCCGTCATCGACGTCGAAAACGCACCTACAACAGATGCTCCATCATACGAGGATAGCGCACGGGCTCCACTCCCTGCAGGCGGATATCGCGCACGGTTTCCAGGCCAGACCAGATCTTGCGGGCTCCGCTGAGGAATTTCAGCGGCCCGATCCGCTGCCGCAGCGCTTCCCGTTCCTCCGCCGAGGCCTGCCGGGCTTCACCCACCTCACCGTACAGGCGCAGGCCGGGGAACGATGCAAAGCGGCCTTTCACCAGCGCCGACAGCCAGAAGGAAGGAGCGCTGTTCACCACCATCACGCAGACATTGCGATTGGACTGATAGTTCAGCGGCAGTTTTTTTGAATACTGTTCAAAGTAATACAGCGACTTGTCATCACGCATGAACACGAAACCGATCGGCGTGATATGCGGATTGCCATCAGCCCCCACGGTACCGATGGCACAATGACGGGACGCATTCAGCGCCGTTGCAAATTCGGATTTGATGACGTCCCAATCCCGATGAAGATCCATGAAAACTCCCTGACAGTGATCGGCGGACAAAAGCAAAAAAATTTGCAGCGCCCGTGGTGACAGCACTGCATTTGACGGCAGAAGCGGCATTAGTGCCACGACCACGACGATACTATTTCAAATTCCCACAACTGCCAAAAACAAATCGGCACCCTGCACCTTTTCAGGCAGCGACAACCACACCGGCAAAGCCCGCATTCCTGCGCAGAATCCATTGCAACCATGCCCGCAAAATACCGTCGAGGCCGGCATCGACCGCGCGCCCGCTGCAGTCCGCGCGGATGAGTTGGAAGCCGGTGCCGGCCCACCACTCTGTCACTTGCTCAGCAAAGGGAACTGTCTCATGAAAACAATACAACGACTGCAGCGCCGCGTGGCCGGCCTGCTGCTGCCGCTGGCAGCGGCCATCAGCACCACCCTCGCGCCACCGGCCCAGTCTGCCATCATCGGCGCCGACGGCGGCATCACGCTTTATATTTCCTACGACAACCTGGATGCCGTCGGCGGTGCCAGCTGGAACGACATGATCACCCAGGTGAACACGATGACCGGCGCCAGCTGCACGCCCACCAACAATGCACGTGCTGCACAGGGAGCCCCCAGCAGCCCCGGTTCCTGTCCTGCGGGTGACACCTGCCTGGGCCGGGAAAAACTCGAAGGCGATATCCAGCGCTTTGCCGAATACATTTTCGAAGCCACCGAAGGCCGCCACTACTTGCGTCGCGTATACCTGGCAGACAACGGCCGCGCCTGGACCGAAGCGGATATCCGCTGGAACGTGGGCAGCGGCGGCTCTGCCGCACCCTATGGCTGGAACGTTCCGGGCGCTGCACTGGGCCTCAACAGCAGTGCGCGCCGCTGCATTCACGATGTGGTGCACCACGAGTTTGGCCACTACTTCTATCATCTGCCGGACAAATATGCGCGCTCCGACGGCTACTATCAGGGCACCATAAGCGGCGGCGCCCAATTCGCCGTGAGCGTCGATGTGGGCGACAACGAATCCGTGATGTCCGGCAACTTTCCGCATCGCTATTCCGATCCCAGCAATTCCAGCATCACCCTCACGTACACGCCACCGGGCGATCCCATCGTATCGGGCCAGATGCTGACACCCGCCGTGCTGACCGACGCCGATCCCAACAACAACGGACCCGACCGCGCCCATCACGGCTACACTCACCCGTTCGCGCAGGACGACTGGGCACGTCTGCCCACGATCCATCCGGATCTGGTCGGCGCCCACACCGAAGGCAATTTTCCCGCGCCGGATCTGACCATGATGCCGCCGGTGGATATCCGTTTTCTGGGAGAAGACGAACCCTTCCCCGGCACGATTTTATTGCTGGACCGTTCCGGCAGCATGGGCGTGCTGACCAATGGCGTGCCCGCCGTACAGTTCGTGCAGGAAGCCGGCATGTACCTGTACCACAGTTCGCTGCCGGGCGACTGGGTGGGCACCCAGCGATACAACGCCAGTGTCGACGTGCTGTTCGACTATGACGAATACAACGCCGCCAACCAGCTGCCGTTCGCCAACTACGTCAACGCCGCTGGCCTGACCAATATCGCCGCCGCACTCGAAAGTGCCATCGACACCTTGATCGCGCAGCACGGCATGGACGGCACCAACGGCGCGAAAATCGTGCTGATGTCCGATGGCGTGCAGACCACCGGCGCCAGCCTGTGGGATCAGGTGGACCGCGCGGTGGCGCAGGGCATCCAGATTCACACGCTGAGCTTTGGTGATGCCGATGCCGCCACCATGAACGCGATTGCCACCGCCACCGATGGTGAAGTGGTTGAGATGTCGGAAGTGGCAGATGCGTCGGAACTGAAGCACGGCATGGCACGGGAGCTGACAGAAATGCGCGGCCTCACTCCGGTGCATTTCAAGAATGGTCTGCTGACACCGACCGGCACCGAAGGCAATGTACAGTATCAGGCTGGCAGCTTTGAATTGCCGCCCGGCGGTCGCGCACTGCAGTTCTATCTGTTTCTGCGCCAGGGCAATGCAGCCACGCTGGGTGTAGAGCTGACCGCACCCGATGGCAGCGTGCATGTGGCCACCCCGCAGAACGTCGCCAACAAAGGCCGCCTCAATGGCCTCACCGTACCGAAGCCGATGAAGGGGCTCTGGAAATACCGCATCAAGGGCACTACCAGAACCAAGGGAATACTGCCCACCAACGATCACGCGGAAATCATCGCCAACGTAAGCAACCCGCAGCTGGATGCCGGCGTGCAGGTGGTGAAGGCAGGACCTGCCTATCCTGGCCAGTACCGCGTTATCGGCCGATTCTTCCATCGCTATCCGGTGGGGTATGCCAAGGCAGCAGTGGACGTGGTCGTCGGCCTGAACAAAGTGGCCACGCTGACGCTGCTGGATAATGGCAAAACAGGCGTGGACGATCAGGCACTGGATGGCACCTACTCCGCCCTGTTCGACCCGGCAAAATACGGTCTGGACAAGCGTCCGAAGGCACGGATGGATGTGCGCTTCACCACCACTGCACAGTCACAGCCGGCACCGGGAGCGGTGTATGAAGTCGGTGCCGATCTGGAAAAACTGAAAGCCGATTACCTGGCGACCGCGCACTATATTTTCACTGCGTTTGCCAGCAACAACGTCACCTTCCGCGACAACAGCGCACAGCAGCCGACTATCTACGGTACGAAACCGGTCGCGACAGTACTGGTGAAGCCGGGCAGCATCGGCAAGCTGAGCGTGGTGGTGGACAATGCGTACCTGTCACGCACCCGCCTCACCACCGCACTGGGCGCCGGTGTTAACGTCAAGCTGGAAAGCGTGACACCGTCCGCCACCGGATTCCGCAGCACACTGGTGCTGGCTTATACGGTGGACAAGGACGCGGCGGCAGGTGTCCGCGACCTTCAGATCCGCGACAACAAGGTGTTCCTGAGCAAAGCGAAGATGCTGGAGGTTGTGAAATAACGGCGAGGCTTCAGCGCACATCCGTTGCGCGCGGGTGTGCGAAATTCTCATTGCAATTAAGCCACTTACCCCGACTGTCAAATTGCTGAGCGCAACAGTCGGGTAATTGCGCCTTACGCAAATTTGCGCCAGATCAAGATCCACCGATTAATCGGCGCTGGATTCCACCCCGCCTCGTCTACACTGCTCAGTGTTATGGCTGAAATAGCGCGGTGACCTGCATGGCAAGCGTGGGCAAGGTATTGATCATTGATGATGACATTGTAGTGCGCAAAACGCTGACAAAGTCACTGTCACTTCATTATCAAACGCTGAGTGCAGTGAACGGAGAACAGGGCGTCGAGATGGTCGCACAGGAGCATCCCGATATTGTCTTGCTGGATGTCGAAATGCCCGGCATGAACGGCTATGAGGTATGCGACAAGCTGAAGCAGGACAGCTCAACCCAGGACATTCCCGTCGTTTTCCTTTCCAGTCGCAGCAGTCTGCGGGAACGCATGCTGGGGTATGAAATGGGTGGCACCGATTTCATTGTGAAGCCCTGCGACACGGAGGAGCTGCTGGCGAAACTGAATTCGCTGGGCATCTTCCGCAATCAGCAAAAAAAGCTCAATCACCAGGTGGTGCAGGCAACTGCGACCGCCTTCAGCGCGATGAAAGGCTCCAGCGAACTGGGTCTGGCCATCCAGTACATAGAAGCCACTTACCTGCTGAACAGCTATGACAGCATTGCCAGAAAATTTCTGGAAGTGACCAGTTCCATTGGCCTCAGTTGCTCGCTGATTTTCAAAACCCGGTCCGGCCCTCTGTTTTTCAGCAGCAAGGGATCATTGTCACCACTGGAACAGGAGTTGATCAAAACCCTGTTCGCTGATGGCCGGCGCTTCATCGATTTCGGCTGTCGCACCCAGGTCAACTATCCCCGGGTGGGACTGCTGATAAAAAACATGCCACTGGACAACCCACAGGACTACGGGCGCTACAAGGATTTCCTGCCGACCATGCTGGGTTCCACCGACGCCAAAATAAAATCGCTCGATACCGAACAGGCATTGATAGAGCAGACCCGCAACATCACCAACTCCTTCAACATCGTGCGCCAGACACTGGAACAGGTGGGCGGTAGCCTGCGCGGAAACCAGCGGGACGTGCTGCAACTGCTGCAGGGCATGATTGGCGAACTGGAAGTGCGCATTCCCACCATGGGACTGGAAGACGATCAGGAAAAATACCTGATTTCCCGCCTCGATCAGGCGATCGAATCCACCCGTGTCATCATCGAAGGCGGCGCCAGCGCCGAAAATGCATTCCAGACCGTATGTCGCTTGCTGGAGCATCTGTCGGAACGGCAGAATACATTACTGGAAGAGGTGGCAACGACGCAGCCCGAAGCCGAGCTGTCGGGCCTGGATGCATCGGAAACCACCGGAGAAATAGAGCTGTTT
>JBMOPR010000767.1:0-6178 GCA_049323075.1 Pseudomonadota bacterium | reverse complement strand
CGGCAATCAGCAGACGGCAGGTCATGCGAGTCAGGTAGTTGCCCAGGCTGTCGCAGGCGGCACCCAGTGCCAGATCCGGCAGTGCCACAATCGGACCGTACTGGCCGGCAATGGCCATCGCCTGCAGCATGTTGCTCAGGTCCGCGCCGGTGGAAACACCCATTGCACTAACCACCTGGGCAAACGATGCCTGCTGTGGATTCAGGCTCAGGTAGCCCTCCCACAGAGCCAGGTCTGCCACGAAGGCATCGATCTTGGCGGCGGTGGCGCCGCCTGCTGTAGGTGCGGGCTGGGAGTCCGTAAGACTGCCGTTCTCAGCTACCTGCAATGTGGATTTGAGCTGTTGCAGTTCAGTGACGAAGCTGCCCAGGTTGAGGTGTTGTGCCGTAGCCAGTGCCTGTTCCACCAGATCCAGATAGGAGGTGCTGCCAGCGCCGCCGTCCTGCTGTACCAGCTGACCCTGGTTGATGATGAACTCTTCGGTAAAGGCTGCCAGTGTTTCGCCAAAGGCCACATCATTGGTCAGCCCCATCAAAGCGCCGGACAGCAGGGCATAGCGCAGTTCGTTCGCGGTGGCGCCGCTGACCGCTGTTGGATTGGTCAGGTCGATCAGGCGAGTGCCGGTCAGGCTGCCATCCAGGCCAAACAGGTTCTGCACCTGTGACAGGGCGGCCGCAATGCTCACTTCATTGGCACCCTGGGGGAACTGGGCGGCCAGCTGGGCGGCCAGGTGAGTCAGCGTGGAAACCGAGGTGGAAACAGACTGCTGGATGGAAGGCAGTGCGCTGCTCAGCATGAAGGTGCCGGACACAGCGAAACGCTCGCCGAAATCGATGCTGCCATTATTGTTGCTGTCGTAATTGCTGCTGCCGCTGAAATCACCGCAGCCAGTGGCGCTGTCGCAGGTCATCAGGGTAGGTTCGCCGCTGGTGGCGGCAGTCACTTCGATATAAACCGCGCCCTGATAGCCGGTTACATTCAGGCTGAAATGACCAGTCTGATCGGTGCGCGTAGAGCCGAGCAGGCGCGCTGTGGTGCCGTCTTCCAGTGCGTATACGGAAACCAGTCCGTTGCTGATCACGCCCTTGGTGACCGTGCCGCTGACGGTAGAGGCCTGAACAACGGGCGTCGGGGTCGCGGAAGACGATCCACCATTACTTCCACCGCCACCGCCACACGCGGTCAGCAGCGCGATTGCAGAGGAAACCACGAGACGGGGCAGAACGTTGCGGGAAACGGGACTGGGAAAATGCATGCCGGAGCTCTCTCACTGGGACAGGCGAATACCCGGCAGATCGGCTGCGCGATGGGCTGCAAAGGTAATTCACCGGTCGGTATCCTTGACTCATCGTACTAGTACGATCGTGACACTCTAAAAGTAGCCAACAAAAAACGGCCTGCCGGGTGATTTTGCGGCGGCAATCACAAATCGGGGTGAATTTATAGAGTTGTTTAAAAAATGCGCAATAATCGCTGGAAACGCCTAAAAAACAGGCGGCGGGAAACTGACGAAGCCAGGAATGTCCTGGCTTCGTATAGGCGGGAGTGTCAATTTAGCCGGCATCGGCGCCGTACGGCCAGAACCAGCATCGGCAACAGCCCCAGCCAGCCCAATGCACCGCCGGAAAAACTGTGGCTGTCACTGCCCGCGCCATTGGCGGAACGGCTGGAATCTGTGGCCTGCTTGACCGGATCATCAAACGTGCCAGCCTCGCTTACTACCGGCAGTTCCAGCGATGCCGGGTACTCGGGGCTGATCACCAGGGTGTTTTGTTCCGGGGTTGTGTCATAGCGCCAGTAATCCGGATCGTTGCCATCGATCACCAGCAGCACCTGGCTGCCGGCAGGCAGATCTACCGCTGTCCAGTAGAAATCCAGGGTGATCTGTTCCGGCTGATCCGGATGCAGGCCGCAGCCCTCGGAGTTATGGCAGGAGAAGGGGGCGTGGCCCACCCAGTTCGCTTTGCCGGTTTCCGGATTCAGATAGAACAGGTAGGCAAAATACTGCGTCTTGTCCTCCATATGGGCCCACAGATTGACCTTGGCCTCACCGCGCAGACGGACCGGGCTGGTCAATGTCTGGGAGTTGAACAGCAGCCCATGACGGTCTTCCACGCTGGCCAGGTCCAGGATGCGTCCGGTGTGTTCCAGCGCGCCGGTGACCCAGCCGGTGTAGGTGATGAAGTCCGTGGTATCGAAGCCCAGCACTTGCTCGCTGTCAGTGGTGGACTCCGTATCCAGGCTGCCGCGCTGGGTTCCCGCCTGGGGGTTCAGCTGGTAAACCAGTGTTTGATCATGCACCGGCAGATCGGGATAGCTTTCCCATTTGCGCGTGTTCAGCACGACGGTATTGACCCGCTTGCGTTCGTCGATGCCGTTGTCCTCGCCCTTCAGATAATGGTCGAGCCACTGTGCGGCATGCACCCAGATCCGGTGATCCTCGTCACCCAGCAGACCGCCGGCCTCGCCAGAGGCATGGGTGCCGCGGTTCAGTTCCAGACGCCAGGGCCCCTGGTACTGGGACAGCATTCGCACGGCAGAATCCGGTTGGAACAGATAATCGTGCATGTTGTTGGACATGAACAGTGCCGGCGGATTGGCCCGTGCCTGGGCCTGTTCCATATAGGAAATCGGGGAGCGAATCAGACCCCAGGCCTTCGTTTCCGCAATGTCCTGATGCACCTTCATGTTGTTGTAGTAGTGCTCGATGACAGGATCAGGGCGGTTTTTCAGCACATACGGGATCGGTTTGCTGGTGCCTACGAGAATTTCCAGCCAGGTGTAATTGGGCGTGTTGCCGGCCCACAGCGATTCAATCAGATCGCCCCAGCCGCTCATGGCTGTTACGGCCTTGACGCGCTCGTCCTGCAGGGCTGTCAGCAATGAGATGCCGGCACCATAGGACACACCCCCCAAACCGATTCGTTGCGGATCAACGGGCAGGTGATTGTTGGGGTCCAGCAGATAGTCGATGGCCGAGCGCGCATCGTTCACATCCGCTTCACCTGCGGTATTGATCAGACCGGGGGATGAATGAAAGCCGCGGGCGGTGTAGCTGAGAACAACATAGCCCTTGTCCGCCAGCAATTGTGCCTGATCCAGATACTCGTGTTCGTACAACGCCCAGCTGCTGATATAGATGATGGCGGGAAATGTGGCGCCGGCATCGGCGCTGGAGGGAACGAAAATATTGGCAGGAAGCTGGATGATCTCGGAGCCGGGATCAAACGGATCGAGCAGGGCAGGAATCGTGATGTGATCGTTGAAAATCCATTTGCCGTCCGGGCTGACCCGTTCGACTGCCTGAGCTTTACCGAAAAACAGACACGCGAATACAAACGCTAACGCAAGACGCAGCTGCATAGGATGTTACCCCTGTAGAGAACAACAAAGTTGCCTAAATCACCCGCCAGACACAATTTGCATCGTGTTTATGTCTGGCAGGTGCATGCACGGCAAATATGGCCCGCGCAATTTTCTGAATGTTTTTTAGAATTTTTTGTCGTACGACAGCGTGAACAAATAGGCGGTCGTGGTGTTTTCAAATGGAACCGAGTAGTACGGGTTGTACACCACGTCACCCTGTCTGCAACCGTTGGCATTGTTGGATTCGCAGGCTGCAATATCGGTTTCCGAGATCAGGTAACCGAACGCGCCTTCCACCCGCGAGGTGCGGTCAAGCTGCAGGCCGAAGCCGACGGTGTACAGGTCTGCCGGGCCGATGGGGAACAGCAGGTCGGTGCGGTCTTCGGGAATGGCGCTTTCGCGGGGCTCGTAGCCGGCACGCAGAACCAGGTTGTCGTTAAACTGGTATTCACCGCCAATGGCCCAGGACCAGACGTCCTCGTAATAACGGGTAATCCGCATCTCATCGGAGTCGGCATTGTCAAAGCCGGCGAAGTTGTTGACTATGCTGGCGAGGGTCAGGTAGTCCACGGGACCGTCGAACCTGAATTCCAGCTCATCCCAAACGCTGTATTCGATCCATTTGACGTCGACGTTGATTTTCAGGTCCGGCAATACGCGAACGGATGTGCCGAAGGCGAAGTTCTGCGGCATGATGTAATCCAGTTCCACATCGCCTTCTTCCACTTTCTGGCCATTGAAGCCACTGTCGCCGGAGAGCGCGGCCAGAATGAGATCCAGGCCATCGGCCTTGAGCGACGTTACCGTATTGTAGAATTCATCAGAATTGACCACCTTGTAATCGCCCTTCATGTGGGCGGTGGATTCGCTCTGGTAGGCAAAGCCGAATGCCAGCCAGTCATACGGTTCCCACAGGATGCCGAAGTTGAAGCCCACGGACAGGAAGTCTTCCAGCTCCAGGGACAGGTCACTGACCCAGTCGTAGGGACCGATTACCGACAGATCCAGAATGTCTGATATGACGGGGGCGCCTTCAAGATCGCCAAGAAACTGTGTAGTGGTCATGGGCGCACGGAACAGGGTGTTGATGGCCAGACCGTGATAAGAAAAGTTGATGCCGGCGCCGATGGAAAGTTCGTCGTTCACTGCGATGGCAACGGTGGGGGAGAAGTAGGTCAGGCGGGTCACACCTATTTCGTAGCCCTGGTAGGAGCCAGCTTCATTGGGGTCAGAGTCCCGGGTGTAGCCCACGCCTTCCGGGCTGTACACGGCAGTACCGAAGGTCCAGCCACGACTGGAATCCTCGAACGCAATGCCCCCGGTCGGAACCGCCAGTATCGGCAGTTCAACCAGTCCAGCGAAAGGCAGCATCAGCACCGGGTCGCCGGAGACCACAGTATCACCCTCAACGGGGTCTTCACCCCAGCAGGTGTCAGGGGTCGCACCTGGTCCGGTACAGCCCACATCATCAAGGTTGTCCTGGCGGATGCCAAAGTAGGCATTCTTGGTTGCTTCATCCGGCAGCGTCGGCTCACCAAACTTCGATTCCAGCTGCATATCCGCTACCAGCAGTTTGAGCTGGTACTGACGACCCTGGATTTTAGAGAGTCCCGCCGGGTTGAAGTGGATGGAGTCGATGCCAGGTGGATCAGCCGTTACCGCGTTGGCAAGGCCCATTGCCTTCGGATTGCCGATGGTCAGGTTGTGCAGCAGTTGGGCATTGGCATGGCTGGCCATGAACACCGCGGAGGCGATGGCACTGTAGGCAGCAGTTTTGCCAATGCGGGAGAAGTTGACCAGCAGACGGTTGGTATTTTCCATGCTTAATAATTCCAGCCCTTCAGCGATCCCGGCAAATGTTGCCGGCATCGAACTTCGAGCGGGAACCCCCTTCATTTATTGTTAATGTATTTTTCTTTTATTGCCTGCGTTTTATCCATGGATGCAGGCATGGGGTTTGCCCCCGAATACTTTTTATGGCCTTGCGGACCGATGCTGTCGTCGCTTGGGCGAATAGGACGACGTTCGTGTCAATTTCGCGTGCTTATCAGCCATGATTTGCGATTTTCAAGTAGCCGAACAATACCCGTACTTCGTATCGAACACAAGGATCGAGGTCTCATCCAAAGTGGTTAGTTCGCTATTTCCTGGCGCCATGCTTTGTAGGCGTCGTACAGGCTCTTCTGCGACTTCACGCCGGTATCCTTTTTCTCATCTTCGAATGTCTTCATTTCTTCTTCGAATTTGATGTCGTCCACTTCCTTCAGGAATGCATCGCTTTCGTCATCGAAGCTGCTCACGGTATCCGAGGAGGGCGCTTCCAGCCAGGAGTTCAGGGTCTTGAGGTCTTCCGGGGTCAGCACACCGGCGGATTTTTTCAGTTTCAGCGTATCCAGTATGTAGTCGTAGCGGGCATTGGAGTGTTCCTTGCGCGCCTGAAACACCTTGCGCTGGGCCGTCAGCAGATCCGTGAGGGAACGGATGCCGGAATTCCAGCCTTTCTTGATCGCGCGGTAAGAACTGTTGTTGGAGCGGATTGCACGCTGACGGGCCTCGACACTGGCGACGTCGGCCATGACCTTGGTGTAGTACTGGCGTGTTTCGCGGATGGCATTGCGGCGCGCCAGTTCGACATCGTCCTTGGCACTTTCGCTGCGGTAGCGGACTTCGCGGGTCTGGGAGCTGGTGACACCGCCGGAGTAAATCGGGATCGCGAATCTGACGCCAATCGTGGTGGTGTCGGATGATGGAGTAAAGCCCCCGCCAACGTCGCTGTGACGATAATCGAGGAACAAGTCAGCGGTCGGTGCAT
>JBMOPR010000766.1:0-6197 GCA_049323075.1 Pseudomonadota bacterium | reverse complement strand
AAAGAATCAGCCGGACCATCTCGAACTTCTTCATCTCCATCGTCATACTGCTCACCTGGAGCAAAAGCAATATTTCCTTGGAAACCGCTCATATCCGGAGTGGAGTACTGCAGAATATTTGCCAAGCGGTTCTCGCCAACCAATACGTACTGGATATCACCGGCCAAGTCATTAAATTGGTCAACTTTGCCTTGAGCTTTTTTCAGCGGGCTGTCGAATTTGCCTGCTTGGAATGTACCAAAACCGCCGGCCAGACCCACAAAACGATCACGCTGCGTTAAATCCGCCGAGTTGTCATCAGAAGCGTCAAGACCCCATTCAATTTGATAAATAGCCTTCAGACTATCATTAATTGCAGCGTCACCTTTCACTCCAAACCGAGATGAATTGCTGATCAGCTGCCAGTTATCTGCGCTATTTGGCTCGATGTCGTCATAGGCATAATCAACATCAACCATTTCATACGAAACATTCAACTTGCCATAAACAGTAGGGCCTTCCGCCAAAGCAACTCCAGGCATGGCAATTGCGGCGCTGATAGCCAAAGGAAGCAATCTTACTTTCATATTCTCTCTCCTAAAGGTCCGAGGTATTTGACACAAAAGACTGTTTTCACTGACGGTGCGCAGTATGAAGACGATTTATGACACTTCAGTGACATTCACGTTTCGCGGGAAACCAAAAACAGTAAAACGGGTCATCAAAAATCAGGCTCGCAGTTTCCTGCTGTCGCGTCGCAAAAAGACTGAGCCCATTCCATTTTTCTATCCTGACTTCCCTGACCAGCCGCACTACAGCAAACACAGATTGTTGCAGCGCCGCCCCCTATTGCAAACAGGACGACGTGGCAATTATATGACAGTCGCATGAAAAGCAAAGGCTATTTCGCGTCATTATGGACGTTGTGAGCAGCACCCTAACCCAGATCAAAAAATGGGCTGAATATTGGATCCAGTGGGCCTGCGCTTTTCACTTTCATACGTTATAAAAAGCTAGCCTACAGGGATATTTCGGTCTGGCAATCGACCGAAAGAGGTAATGTCGCGCAGGCGCAGCGAAGTGGCCGTCACCCTATCAAGGTTTGCCGATCCACTTCAGAAACGCATCCCGCTCCGCCGCGGAAGCATTCTGCCAGGAATATTGCAGCATCTTGAGATGCGGGGTTTCTGCACCAGCCGCCGCCTGCCCTGCCGGAGCAGCAACAGCCACACCGGCAGCACCCGCCACCGCCACCGGAGCAGCTGCCTGCACCTTGTCGCTGGCCAATTCATAGGTTGGCGTATTTTCAAATTTCAGACCCGCCAGGAATTCACGGGGACGGCTCAATTCCACTGTGACTGGCACCCGGGTTTCGCCCGGCAGTTCTACTACCCAGAAATCCGGTTTTTCCGCGAAGGATTTGGCGTGATTGAGGCGCTTCTGCGGTTCGTGCTGAACCTGATAGCGCTTACCAGCTTCTGCCACGAACGTAATCTTCACCGGGCGAGATACCACTTTTTCATGGTTATCGGCGTCCACGTCAAAGATGTCCGAATATTCCACCAGCAGCGTGTGCTGGCCGGCAGGGATGTCGTACACGTGCTTCTGGCCAATAAAGCCGATGCCCATGTCCTCATTGTCGATATACTTGATCAACACCGTCGCGAACGACTCGATGTGGGCAGCCTGCGCGGGATCACCTTCGTAGAGTTTGTGGTGACGGCCCGAGGCACAAGCAGCCAGCACGAGCGAACAAAGCAGGAGCAGTGCGATTCTGTTAATGGCGTTTATTGAAAGTGTCATGGCGATTTCCTGGAAAGACGATAACCGGAATGTTGTCATCCTATTGCAGTTTGATGACAGCAAGGTGACGGTATCTTATCCGAACAGCAGTTTCACACCCACCACCGCCAGCAGGACGGCGAAGATTTTTTTGAGTGTGGTAGCCGGCAGGCGATGAGCCCAGCGCGCGCCGACCTGGGAAAACAGGACGCTGGTCAGTGCAATGCCCGCCAGCGCTGGAATATAGATATAACCGAGACTGAGCGGCGGCAAGTGTGGATGGGCCCAGCCGGTCCACACAAATCCGGCTGCACCGGCGATGGCAATGGGAATACCGCCCGCACTGGAAGTACCCACGGCATCCTGCATCTTCATGTTGCACCAGCTGAAGAATGGGACGCTGAGCGAACCGCCCCCGATGCCGAAAATGGCTGACACAGCGCCGATAATTACCCCCACGCCGGCAAGGCCGGCACGCCCCGGCAAGGAACGACCTGCCTTGGGCGATTTGCCTTTCAGCATCTGCGCGGCTATCAGCAGCGCGAATATGCCAAACAGGATTTGCAGAATGCGGCCGTGCAGCAGGTCTGCCAAGGTGGCACCCAGCAGCGCCCCGGCCACCAGGCCGACTGTAAACCAGGTCAGCACCGACCAGAGCACCGAGCCCTTGCGATGATGCTGGAATACCGAGCCGGTGGAGGTGATGATGATGGTAGCCAGAGAAGTGCCCACTGCCATGTGGGTCAGTACCTCGGGCGAGAATCCGAGAGCGCTAAAGGAATAGATCAGGACGGGGACGACGATGATGCCTCCACCCACCCCCAGCAGCCCCGCCGAGAGGCCCGCAAATACACCCAGGAGTGGATAGAGGAGAAATTCCAGCAAGTTGCTAGCCGCTGAATCCGTAGCTCATGAGGCGATCGTAACGCCTGTTCAGCAACGCGTCTTCCGGCATTTTCTGCAGGCGGTCGAGATTTTCCACCAGGGCAGCCTTCAGCCGCTGGGCGGTGGTGTCGTGGTCACGATGTGATCCGCCCAGGGGTTCGGGAATCACCTGATCCACAATCCCCAGCTCATGCAGACGCGTAGCGGTCAGGCCCATCGCTTCTGCCGCATCGGCCGCGAATTCCGCGCTTTTCCACAGAATGGACGCGCAGCCTTCCGGAGAAATAACGGAATAGGTGCTGAATTGCAGCATCTGCAGATGGTCGCACACGCCGATGGCCAGCGCACCGCCGGAACCACCCTCGCCGATCACCGTGGCGATGAGGGGGGTGCGCAGGCTGGCCATGACCGCCAGATTGCGGGCAATGGCTTCGCTCTGGCCGCGTTCTTCAGCCTGGATGCCGGGGTAGGCACCGGGGGTGTCGATAAAGGTCAGCACGGGCAGCTTGAAGCGCTCCGCCAGCTGCATCAGGCGCATCGCCTTGCGGTAACCCTCGGGCTGGGGCATGCCGAAATTGCGGCGTACCTTTTCCTTCACGTCACGGCCTTTCTGGTGGCCGATGATCACCACCGGCTTGCCGTCCAGACGGGCGGTGCCACCGATGATGGCCTTGTCGTCGCCAAAGGTGCGGTCGCCGTGCAGTTCATCGAATTCGGTGAATATGCGGTCGACGTAATCCAGGGTATAGGGACGCTTGGGATGGCGGGCGAGCTGGGCGATCTGCCAGGAACTGAGCCCGGAGAAAATGGTGGCAGTGAGCGCGTGGCTCTTTTCTTTCAGCAGCTTGATTTCGTCAGTCAGATTGAGGGCGGCATTGTCTTTGGTGACGCCGCTCAGCTCATTGATCTTGGATTCCAGTTCTGCGATGGGCTGTTCGAAATCCAGATAGTTAGGATTCATAAATCGGTGATCCTGCGTTCTTTTTATTGACCTTGGCCAGAGGGCATACCTTACGTGAAGCTGCCGTGGGTGTCGAGATTGCAGGAGGCCGGGCTGCCGCCCTTTTTGTGGCAAATTGTTAGGCGGCCGCCGGCTGATTCAGCGATAAAACACCGTGAGGGAACGCTCACCGCACAACTGTTCCAGCTGGCGGATCAGTTCGGGACGGGGAGCAATGCGCCAGTCGTCACCCAGCAGCAGACGCCCTTTCGCACCTTCTCTCTGGTAGTCGATACGCACCTTGCAGGCGCCGTCCCGGAACGGCGCCAGAATGGCTTTCAGCCGCTCGGGGAAATCCAGACCCAGACGAGCATGACTGACCTGCAGGCTCACCAACCGGGCGTAGTTTTCCCGCGCCTGGGCAATGCTGAAAATCTTGCGGGTGATCATTTTCAGGCCACCGGAATATTCGTCCAGGCTGACATCACCTTCCACGACCAGTACCGCGTCCTTGATGAGATGCTCACGGTATTCCTCGTAGGTATCGGCAAAGACGGATATTTCCAGCCGGCCGGATTTGTCGTCCAGGGTCAGGAATGCCATCTTGTCGCCGCGCTTGTTTTTCATCACCCGCATGGCGATGACCAGGCCAGCCACGATACTGCGGGATTCCTTGGTGTTGCCTGGTTTGACATCCACGATACGACTGGACACGAAATGGGAGATCTCCTGCTCGTACTGGTCGATGGGATGGCCGGTGAGGTACAGGCCCAACGTATCCTTTTCACCGTTAAGACGTTCGTCGTCGCTCCAGGGTTTGACTTTGGCCCATTCCGGCTCGGCGGCGGTTTCCTCCTCGATGGCGCCAAACAGATCGACGATGCCGATATCCTGGTTTTTCGATGCCTGCTCCGCCATTTTGGTGGCTTCGTTCAGGCTGGCCATCAGCGTGGCGCGATCGGGCCCAAGCTCATCCAGCGCGCCGGCGCGGATCAGCGCTTCCAGCGCCCTGCGATTGAGCTTTTTCATATCGACACGGCGGCAGAATTCGAACAGATCCTTGAAGGGTTTGCCGGAATTGCGCGCTTCCAGAATGGCGTCGATGGGGCCTTCGCCCAGCCCCTTGATGGCGCCCAGGCCATAGATGATGCGGCCGCGTTCGTCGACGGTGAATTTGTATTGGGAGTAGCTCACATCTGGCGGCACTATCACCAGTTTCATGCGGCGGCATTCGTCGATCAGTGTCACCACCTTGTCGGTGTTGTGCATATCCGCTGACAGCACCGCCGCCATGAATCCGGCAGGATGATGGGTCTTCAGCCAGGCGGTCTGATACGACACCAGTGCATACGCAGCGGAGTGGGATTTGTTGAAACCGTATTTGGCGAATTCTTCCATGGTGTCGAAGATCTCGCCCGCCAGCTTTTCATCAACACTGTTTTTCGCCGCGCCGTCGATGAAGAATGCGCGCTGTTTTGCCATTTCATCGGCTTTCTTCTTACCCATCGCCCGACGCAGCAGGTCGGCTCCGCCGAGGGTGAAGTTCGCCAGCACCTGCGGAATCAGCATGACCTGTTCCTGGTACAGGATGGTGCCGTAGGTGGTGTTCAGGATCGGCTGCAGGTCCGGGTGCGGATACACCACTTTCTGCTTGCCGTGTTTGCGCGCGATGAAATCGTCCACCATGCCGGAACCCAGCGGACCGGGACGGAACAGTGCCACCAGCGCAACGATATCTTCAAAATTGGATGGCTTCAGGCGCTTGATCAGATCCTTCATGCCACGGGATTCAAGCTGGAACACCGCCGTGGTTTCAGCCCTCTGCAACTGTTCGAAAGTGGCCCTGTCGTCGAGCGGGATGCGCTCGATCTCCACCGGTTTCTCGCCGCGTTTTTCCAGCACCGGGTTAATGGTCTTCAGCGCCCAGTCAACGATGGTGAGGGTGCGCAGACCCAGAAAGTCGAACTTCACCAGGCCGGCGGCTTCGACGTCGTCCTTGTCGAACTGCGTCACCAGGTTGCCACCTTCGGCATCGCAATACAGCGGCACGTAATCTGTCAGTGCCGACGGTGCGATCACCACGCCACCGGCGTGCTTCCCGACGTTACGGGTGATGCCTTCCAGCTTCAGCGCCATGTCCAGCAGTTCACGGATATCGTCGTCGCGGTCGTACAATTCCTTCAGCTGCGGTTCCTGCTCCATCGCCTTGGACAATGTCATGCCCACTTCGAAGGGAATCAGCTTGGCAATGCGGTCCACAAAGCCGTAGGAACGGCCCTGCACGCGGCCCACATCACGCACCACCGCCTTTGCCGCCATCGAACCGAAGGTGATGATCTGGCTCACGGCGTTGCGGCCGTATTTTTCTGCCACATAGTCGATGACGCGGTCGCGACCGTCCATGCAGAAGTCGACGTCGAAGTCGGGCATCGATACCCGTTCCGGATTGAGGAAGCGCTCGAACAGCAGATCGTATTCCAGCGGATCAAGATCGGTGATTTTCAGCGCATACGCCACCAGCGATCCCGCACCCGACCCCCGCCCCGGTCCTACCGGCACACCGTTGTTCTTCGCCCACTGGATAAAGTCGGCAACGATAAGGAAGTAACCG
>JBMOPR010000765.1:1827-6197 GCA_049323075.1 Pseudomonadota bacterium | reverse complement strand
CCAATTTCATGGATTCCACGGCGGATTTTAGGCTGGCATAGCTGGTCATGACCAGCACGGGTACACCGTCGGCCAGGGGGATGATGTCGGTGCCGGGGGCGCCGGGCAGGCGCAGGTCGGTAACGATCAGGTCAAAATCCACCAGCTTGAAGTTGTCCACCGCATCCTGTACCGCGCCCGCTTCACTGACCTGGTAGCCGTTGCGTTCAAGCAGGCGGCGCAGTGCAGTGCGGATCACGGATTCGTCTTCAACGATCAGGATGTGGCTCATGCGTTTCCTCGAGATGGATGTCGGCGTCAGGTGTTTCCAGGCGTAACACCGGATAACGGGGGAGGGTTATGGTAACACGGGTGCCGCCGCCGGCGGAATCCAGCGGGCTGTGGATGGCAATGTGCCCATAATGTTCCTCTATGATGCTGTAAACCAAGGACATTCCCAGTCCGGTGCCTTTGCCCGGCTCCTTGGTGGTGAAGAAGGGTTCGTAGATCCGGGCCAGCACGTCCGGCGGGATGCCGCTACCCTGGTCTTCCACGTCCACCACCACGGTGTGTTCCTTCAGGTGGCTGGTGACGGTGATGGATTTGCCGGGTTCGGAGGCATCGCGGGCGTTGCTGAGCAGGTTGATGAAGACCTGGGTCAGGCGCTGGCGATCACCTTTGGCACAGTGGCTGGGATCAGTCCGGTTGATGAAGCGGACCTGGATGCTTTCCTTGTTGAGGGCCAGCAGGTCCATGGCTTCCTGCACCGATTCATGGATCAGCACCGGTTCCTGTGCGACGTGGGTGGAGCCGCTGTGACTGAAACTCACCAGCGATTGCACGATGCGGGTGATGCGCTTGGTCTGGTCCAGGATCTGCTCGGCGGTTTCCAGCACGACCGGGTCCTCGCTGTCGAAGCGCAGGTTTTGCGCCAGGCAGGCGATGCCGGTGATGGGGTTGCCGATTTCATGGGCCACGCCCGCCGCCAGCCGCCCTACCGATGCCAGGCGTTCGCTGTGGGCCAGGTGGTGTTCCAGCATGCGCATCTCGGTGGTGTCCTCCACCACAATCACCTGACCGCCGGGCGAGGCGTTGCTTTTCGACAGCCCCAGTGCCGCCTTGTGCAGGCTGAGCCAGCGGTGTACGCCCTCGTAATCCACTTCCCGCTGCTGGTTGCGGCTGGGTGCTTCGATAAAGCTCTTGAGCAGTTCGTCCCACGGCGCCGGCAGATGGGTGATATGGGAACCGAGGATGGTGTCGGCGGGTACGCGGGTGATCAGTTCCAGCGAACGGTTCCAGCCCAGCACTTCGCCGTCGCTGCCCAGCGAGCACACGCCCACCGGCAGATCCTGCAGGGTTTGGCGGTGGAAACGGCGCAGGCTGTCCAGTTCGGCGGCAAGGCCGGTGAGCTTGTCGTGGTATTCCTCGAGCCGGCTTTCGATGAAATGGATGTCCTGGGTGCCGGTATTCTGCGACGGAATCACATAGGGCAGCGAGGATTCGAGGATGTCGTGGGCCACCGACGGGCCCAGCAGGCCGGACAGGTTGGTTTCCAGCTGGTCACGCAGGCGACGCAGGGCGTAGGGGCGGGATTCGTCCAGGCTCATGGCCAGGTCGTTCAGGGCCAGGTCGATCTCGCGGCGGGCGGTGACGGCGCCCAGCGGCTTGGCCAGCCGGCCAACAAATTCCCGCGCCGTTTTCACCGACAGCTCCCAACGCTGGGGTCTTCGCAAGTTGTCAACGTTGCAGGTTTCCGCCGCCAGCTTTTCCGAGGCGCTGGCTTCCGTCAGCAGCGAGACGATGCCGAAGATCAGCGAGTTCAGGAAGATCGCGAAGGTCGCCACCATGTAGCTGTTGTTGACGGTGGGGAAGATGTCGTTGATGAGGATGGGAATGTTGACGTGAATCTGTACGCCCAGCAGCACGGGCAGCAGCAGGCCGAACAGCCAGATGCAGAAACCGGCGGCGAGGCCGGCAAGAAAACCGTCGCGGTTGCCGCGGCTCCACATCAGCACGCCGAACAGGCCCGGCACGAACTGCATGGCGGCGACGAAGGCGAGGAAGCCCAGCTCCGAGAGAGTGTGCCGGCCAGCCATCAGCAGGTAGAAACCGTAGCTGATCAGGATGATGGCGCCGATCAGTGCGCGGCGGGTCCACAGCAGCCAGGAATACAGGTTGCGGCGACGGTTGAAAGGCGACAGCGGCAGAACCAGGTGGTTGAGCACCATTGCCGACAGCGACAGGGTGCAGACGATGATCACGCCACTGGCGGCAGACAGCCCCGCCACGAACACCAGGATCACCAGCAGGGGCGAGTGCAGCGACTGGGTGACGCTGAGGGTGAAGTATTCCGGATTACCGAAAATATTCAGCTTGGACGCGCCCCACACGATCACCAGGATCGGCAGGGAAATCAGGAACAGGTACAGCGGCAGGCCCCAGCTGGCGGCAAGCAGGGCGCGCGGGTTCAGGTTCTCGGTGAAGGCCATGTGGTACATGTGCGGCATGGCGATGGCGGACACGAAGAATGCCGCCACCAGACTGCGCCAGGGGCCTTCCTCCAGCGGCTTGTACAGTTGCATCAGCTGGTCCGGGTGATCCGACAGCCAGTCGTTCAGGCCGCCAAATCCGCCGAACACCTGATACAGGATCGCGCTGCCGGCCACCAGCATGGCCACCAGCTTGATCAGGGATTCGAACGCGATCGCCACGACCAGTCCTTCGTGTTTTTCCCGCGCCGAGATGTGGCGGGCACCGAACAGGATTGCGAACAGAATGATCATGCAGACGAAGCTGAAGGCCAGCATGTCCGGCGAGGTATCCGGCACCAGCACATGAATGGAATCTGCCACCGCCTGAATCTGCATGGCCAGCAGGGGCATGATGCCCATCAGCATGCACACAGTCACCAGCGCGCCCACCACGGGGCTGCGGTAGCGGAACGACAGCAGGTCTGCCAGCGATCCCAGCTGGTAGTTGCGCACCAGCCGCAGGATCGGCGCCAGCACAATGGGCGCCAGCATGAAGGCGCCGGAAATGCCCAGGTAATAGGCCAGGAAGTTGTAGCCGAAATCGTGGGCGAAACCCACTGCGCCGTAGATGGCCCACGCGCTGGCGAACACGCCCAGCGACAGCACGTACGTAAACGGATGACGCACGAGGCGGGGTGGCACATAGCCCTGGTCGGTCACCCAGGCCACGCTGAAGAAAAACAGCAGATAGCCCAGGCCAATGCCGAAGATTTCGGTAAGGCTAAATACCATCGAGATCGCGGCTCCGGGCAATCCAGAAGGTGAGTCCGATCAGCAGACCCCACACCAGGAACGGCCGCCACCAGGCAGCGCCGCTTTCCGCCCACCATTGCATGAGGGCAGGTGACAACACGTAGGCGCCAGCAATGAAAATCAGGACCAGTCGATCGATATACATGGAAGGAATACCACCAGAGGCTGCTTGCTGGATGTTACGTCAGCGGCGGGGGCAGTGCAAAGTTAAGGCGGGCCGGATTCAACGGCGCGCCAGCGACGGTTCGCTCAGTGACAGGCAATGCGGCACCCGCGCCAGCGACCAGTGTCCGATGCCCCAGCCCAGCAACTCGTCGCGCGTGGCCCGTCGCAGTTGTGCCGGCGGCTGCTGCCCCAGAGCCTGCAGGCAGGCAAACAGTGCGGGCACCGGATCCGTTCGCGGTAGCGCGGTGGCAAAGGTCTGCTTCGACAGTTTCTGTCCCTGTGCATTCACGATCACCGGCAGGTGGGCGTAGTGCGGTGTGGGCAGGCCCAGCAGCCGTTGCAGGTGAATATGGCGTGGCGTGGAATCCAGCAGGTCGCTGCCGCGCACGATGTGCGTGATGCGCTGCATGGCATCGTCGATCACTACGGCCAGATGATAGGCGTAGAGGCCGTCCTTGCGCTTGATGATGAAGTCGCCGCCGTCATCGTGCAGGTTGAAGATGCAGCTGCCCTGCAGGGCGTCGTCGAAATGGATGTCGCTGTTTTCCACTTGCACGCGGATGGCGTGTTCCTGCGGCGGTTTTGCGCGTTGTCCGCGACAGGTGCCCGGATACGCCCGCGCGCCCAGCGCCTGCAGATCCTTGCGCGAGCAGGTGCAGTAAAACGCGTGGCCTTGTTGCAGCAGGTTTTGCACCGCGTCCTCGTAGCGGGCATGACGCTGGCTCTGGTACACCACTTCGCCATCCCAGTGCAGGCCGTACTGTTCCAGCGTGCGCAGGATGTCGTCCGCCGCACCGGCCATTTCCCGGGGCGGGTCGAGATCTTCCATCCGCACCAGCCAGATGCCATTGCGGGCGCGGGCGTCGAGAAAACTGGCCAGCGCGGTGAGCAGCGAGCCCAGGTGAAGGGGGCCGGTGGGCGATGGGGCGAAGCGGCCGGCGT
>JBMOPR010000765.1:0-1817 GCA_049323075.1 Pseudomonadota bacterium | reverse complement strand
GGCTCATTCAGGGGGACGAGCGACTCTGTCTGCTGGCGTAGACCGCATTGTAGCGGCTTTCGCCGTCCGTTCCCTCAGTTGCTCACCCTGCACCCATCACCCCTGCAAGCGCCCGGTGCAGGTCCGGTGCCATATGTCGCACGAATTCGGTGGTGAGGTGGTGGGAATCCCGGAACAGAACGATGCCGCTGTCACTGTCGACAGGATTGCAGATCTCGCTGGCGCAGATGCGGCGGCTCAGGTCGATAAACAGGACCTGCTCCAGGTCCATTGCGGCCTGCCGGTTGATGTTGTATTCAACGGAATCCAGCGCCAGCGTGCGGGAAAAGTCGCAGTCCAGTTCGAGCCAGGGCGTTTTTGCCTGCCGTGCCAGGCAGGTTGGCACGTCGAAACCGGGCCGCGGGCTGTCGCGCATGATGGCCACCGCAATGCCGGCATCGTTGAAACGCTGCATTGTTTCGCGCATCGCGTCCTGCCAGTGACGTTCGCTGATGGTGGATTGCACGGCATCGGGCAGGGAAACATAACGGTAGTAACCCATCACCACCACCTTGGGGCGCAACGCGATGATTTTTTCGGTCACCTGTTCCCGCCACCGGCTGCACTCTTCATAGGGCCGGCCCAGTTGCTGGTTCACGGGTTTTAGCCAGGCCACAGGGCAGGCGGATTTTGTCAGTGACACCAGCCGCCAGTGTTGTTGACGCGCCAGTTTTTCCAGCGCGGGAAACCACTGCGCAGCATGGGAATCGCCAAACAGCGCGATGGTGGTGGTGGCCTCCGGATCACCAAAAAAGCAGTCGCCGGTTTCCACGGCCAGCAGGCTCAGGTGGCAATTGGATTCGTAAATGGTTTTCGGCACATCGTCCATTGCCTGGGTGAAGCGGATCTGGGTGGGCGACGCGGCTTCCAGGGTGCCGGCATGACGCCACCAGGCCGCCGTGCCGGCGCTCGCCAGCGTCAGGCACAGGGCGAGCGACAGTGCATATCCGTGCTGGCGCGCCAGACGCGGATGGAAGCGCACCGGATTTTCCACCCAGCGATAGGACAGATCCGCCAGCAGCAGCGACAGCACCAGGCAGAGCATGGAGATGCCCAGATGTTTTTCAGGCAACAACATCCCCGCCAGAATCAGTACTGGCCAATGCCACAGGTACCAGGAATAGGAGCGACCGCCTAACCATTGCAGCAGCGGATGATGCAGCAGGCGGGTGCGTAAATCGGTCTGGCCAGGGGCATGGCTGATCAGGAGCAGGCTGGTGCCCAGTACGGGTAACAGGGCCGCCACGCCGGGGAACGTCGTGTGGTGACCGAATTGTGTTGCGGAGTAGGTCAGCGCCGCCAACCCGGCCCAGAAACAAGCGGTGCGCAGCTGTGGTCGCGCGGCCATCCAGGCAACAGGCACGAAGAACGCCAGCCCGCCGATGGCGAATTCCCAGGCGCGGGCGGGTGAACTGAAAAAGGCCCAGGGTTGCGCAATGTCTGTCAGCAAGACCGACAGCAGCAGCGACAGGGCGGCCAGTCCCGACATGGCATACAGCAGGCGCCGGCGGTTGGGCGTGGCGCCTTTTCGTCCCCGCAGCGCGAGCAGGACGAACAGCGGCCAGACGAAATAGAACTGCTCTTCCACCGACAGTGACCAGGTATGCAGCAGCGGACTTTTGACCGCATCCGCTGCGAGATAGTCGGTGGCAATGTGGGCGAACCAGAAATTGCTGGCATAGGCGGACGTGGCTACAGCGTCCTTGGCCAGCGTAATCATGGCCTGGGGTGCGTAGATGAACTGCGCGGCCAGCAGGGTGACAAGCAGGACGCAGGCT
>JBMOPR010000764.1:0-6205 GCA_049323075.1 Pseudomonadota bacterium | reverse complement strand
GCGCTCCTGCAGCCAGCGCTGCGCTTCCTTGTTGCCGGACACATCAAACGTGGCGAGGATTTCCGCCTTGTCGGCGCCATGGCGCACGCTGCCGGAATCGGCACGGTCCCCCAGCGCGAGGCCGAGGGCATCAATCATGATCGACTTGCCGGCACCGGTTTCCCCGGTGATCACAGTGAGCTTGCCCGGGATGTCCAGGTCGAGCTCTTCAACGATGGCGAAATTGCTGATTTTGATATGGGTAAGCATGAAGGAGTGGCGCCGCTGTGAAGACGAGTCGCCATCTTAAGGAAGTTGAGGGCGGCTCGCCAAGTGGAAACGGGGCGGGGCAGGCGCACATTGGAATCGTCTTTGCTTGCGCTGCGCCGGGCAGCGGGTGCTAGAATCCCGAACAGTTGAATTTTCAACCGAACCTGATTTGGGAAAGACCGGGCCAGTGGTCAGTCTGGTTTGCGGCGACCTATCCATCCACGTTGAATCCGGAGAGCAGCGTCAGCAGATGCGACACAAGCGCAATCGGGCGGAAGAAGTATTGAAGGCGCTGGTGGAGCGCTATATCGAGGATGGCGAGCCGGTGGGCTCGAAGGCCATTGCCGATGCCATGTCCGGTTCCGCCAGCCCGGCCACCATCCGCAATGTGATGGCGGAGCTGGAAGGCCGGGGACTGATCCGTTCGCCTCACACGTCGGCCGGCCGCGTGCCCACGGCGCTGGGCTACCGCCTGTTCGTCGATACGCTGCTGACTGTCACACCGCCGGAAGCGGCCAACGTGGACCGGGTGAAGCGTCGCCTGGTGCCGGACAAGACCCCCCAGGAACTGGTGGAGACCGCCTCCCAGGTGCTGTCAGACCTCACGTCCATGGCGGGTATCGTCATGGTGCCCAAGCAGGACCGCGCCAGCCTGCGTCAGGTGGAATTTCTGCCCCTGGAAGGCACGCGGGTGCTGGTGATCCTGGTGCTGAACGACCGCGAGGTGCAGAACCGCATCATCAGCACCGAGCGCCGCTATTCCGAATCCGAACTACAGCAGGCCGCCAATTACCTGAACCGCCATTACATGGGTGCCGAACTGGTGGCCATTCGCGACCGCATCGTGTCCGCCATGAAAGACGACAAGACCCGGATGGATTCCCTGATGCAGACCGTGATCGAGGTGGCATCCGCCAGCTTTGGCCAGCAGGAGCAGCCGGAATGCGTGGTGTCGGGCCAGTCCCACCTGCTGGGCATGGCGGACCAGGGCGGGGTGGACCGGCTCAAGGATCTGTTCGAGGCCTTCCAGCACAAGCGCGACCTGCTGCACCTGATGGACAGTTGTGTCAGCGCCCAGGGGGTGCAGATCTTCATCGGCCAGGAGTCTGGCTACAAGATGCTGGACGAGTGCAGTGTGATTTCGTCCCCCTACGGCAATGGCGACGAAGTGCTGGGAGTGCTGGCGGTGATCGGGCCGACCCGCATTCCCTACCAGAAAGTGATCCCGATGGTTGATTTGACGGCAAAAATTCTGAGTGCCGCCTTGAAGCCCTTCAAATAGGCCCCATATAGCCCCCACAGTTTGCCCAGTCTCTGGGCGCAGCCTTTTTCATTTTTAGATCCAACCCTTTGTTAATTCTGGAGTTTTATCATGGCGAACGAAGACGCGGCCCGCGCCCACACCGAAGCCGAACAGGCGCCCGGCGCAGACCAGTCAGCAGCCCAGCAGGCAGTCCACGAAGCGGAAATGCTGGATGCCCCTTCCATCCCCGCCCTGGAGCAGGAAATTGCGCAGCTGATGGCGCGGGTCAACGAGCAGCAGGAAAGCGTGCTGCGGGCCCAGGCGGAAATGCAGAATGTGCGCCGCCGCGCCGAGCGGGACGTGGAGAATGCCCACAAGTTTGCGCTGGACAAGTTCTCTGCTGACCTGTTGCCGGTAGTGGATAGCCTGGAGCGCGCCCTGGATGCCGCCGGCCAGATCGACAATGAAGCGGTGAAGGGCATGAAGGATGGTATCGAGCTGACATTGAAGATGTTCACCGACACCCTGGCCAAGCATGGCGTGCAGCAGGTCAATCCCCTGGGTCAGCCGTTCAACCCCGAATTCCATCAGGCCATGAGTATGGTGCCTAACCCCGACCTGGCACCCAACTCCGTCATGGCGGTACTGCAGAAGGGCTACACCCTGAGCGGTCGTCTGGTGCGTCCGGCGATGGTGGTGGTGAGCAAGGCAGCCTCTTGAAATCCAAGCCCCGGCCCCCATTAAGGGTTTCAAGCGGAACGGGATTTCAGGATCCCGCAGCACGAACCAGACGTTCAACAGTTTCAAATTGAGTGAGTAAGCCTCCTGCAGGCTGAACAAGGTGGAGATCAACATGGGCAAGATTATCGGTATTGACCTGGGCACAACCAACTCCTGCGTGGCAATCATGGAGGGTGATAAACCCAAGGTCATTGAGAACAGCGAAGGCGACCGCACCACGCCGTCCATCATCGCGTACAACGAGGATGGCGAAGTACTGGTGGGCCAGTCCGCCAAGCGTCAGGCGGTTACCAACCCGCACAACACCCTGTATGCGGTGAAGCGCCTGATCGGCCGCAAATTCACCGATAACGAAGTGCAGAAAGACATTTCCCGCGTGCCGTACAAGATCGCCAAGGCCGACAACGGTGACGCCTGGGTGGAAGTGCGTGGCAAGAAAATGGCGCCGCCGCAGATTTCAGCCGAAGTGCTGAAGAAAATGAAGAAGACCGCTGAAGACTACCTGGGTGAAACTGTCACCGAGGCAGTCATCACAGTGCCGGCCTACTTCAACGACAGCCAGCGTCAGGCCACCAAGGACGCCGGCCGCATTGCCGGTCTGGACGTCAAGCGCATCATCAACGAGCCCACTGCCGCGGCCCTGGCCTACGGCATGGACAAGAAACGCGGTGACTCCATCATCGCCGTATACGACCTGGGTGGTGGTACCTTCGATATTTCCATCATCGAAATCGCCGAAGTGGATGGCGAACACCAGTTCGAAGTACTGGCTACCAACGGTGACACTCACCTGGGTGGTGAAGACTTTGACCTGCGCCTGATCGAGTATCTGGCCGGCGAATTCAAGAAAGACACTGGCATCGACCTGCACAAGGACCCATTGGCCCTGCAGCGTCTGAAGGAAGCGTCTGAAAAAGCGAAAATCGAGCTGTCCTCCAGCCAGCAGACCGAAGTGAACCTGCCGTACATCACCGCAGATGCTTCCGGTCCCAAGCACATGAACATCAAGCTGACCCGCGCCAAGCTGGAGTCGCTGGTGGAAGACATGATCGTCAACTCGCTGAAGCCGTGCGAAACCGCGCTGAAAGATGCTGGCAAGAGCAAGTCTGAAATTGACGAGATCATCCTGGTGGGCGGTCAGACCCGCATGCCGCTGGTGCAGTCCAAGGTAAAAGAGTTTTTCGGCAAGGAACCGCGCAAGGATGTGAACCCGGATGAAGCCGTGGCCGTCGGCGCTGCAATTCAGGCGGCCGTGCTGTCCGGTGACGTGAAAGACGTGTTGTTGCTGGATGTGACTCCGCTCACCCTGGGTATCGAAACCATGGGTGGCGTGATGACGCCGCTGATCGAGAAGAACACCACGATTCCGACCAAGAAATCGCAGATTTTCTCGACCGCTGATGACAACCAGACTGCAGTGACCGTGCATGTGCTGCAGGGCGAGCGCAAGCAGGCAAGCCAGAACAAGTCGCTGGGCCGTTTTGACCTGGCTGACATTCCTGCTGCACCGCGCGGCATGCCGCAGATCGAAGTTGCGTTCGACATCGACGCCAACGGTATCCTGAACGTGAGCGCGAAGGACAAGGCCACCGGCAAGCAGCAGTCCATTGTGATCAAGGCGTCTTCCGGTCTGAGCGAGGAAGAAATCCAGAAGATGGTGCGCGATGCTGAATCCCATGCGGAGGAGGATCGCAAGTTTGAAGAGCTGGTTACCGCGCGCAACCAGGCAGATGGTCTGATTCACGCCACCAAGAAGACTTTGGCCGACGCCGCCGACAAGGTGCAGCCGGAAGAGAAGTCCCGCATCGAGGCTGCGATTCTGGCACTGGAAGCCGCGCTGAAAGGCGATGACAAGGCTGACATCGAAGCCAAGACCAAGGCCCTGACTGAAGCTTCTTCCAGTCTGGCCCAGCGCTTGTACGCTGAGCAGCAGGCCCAGCCTGGAGCTGATGGCGCGCAGGCTACGGATGCCGGTGCGAAGGCCAAGTCCGGCGACGATGTGGTGGATGCCGAGTTCGAGGAAGTGGACGAGAAGAAATAATCCGGCCTCTGGTCTGATTAGCCTGCCCGGGCTGCAAGGTCCGGGCAGGAGGCAATACGGCCGCGGAGTTCATGCTCCGCGCAGCTGTTTAAAGGGCAGCAAGAATTTTGGGGATCTCCGTAGCGGGATCGAAGCGGAGGCGGGTACTGCCTTGCAGGACACGCCACAAGTACATCCCTGTAGGCTCGACAGCGGCCATCCCTGGCCGCTGACGTTCCTGCAAGTCAGTACCCGCCTCCGTCGTGCCACGCGACATCCCCGGCAATCTTTCCAAACGTCAGCACAACGCAACGGTCTGCACGCATGTCGAAAAGAGATTATTACGAAGTACTCGGGGTGCCCAAGGGCGCCGACCCAGCGGAAATCAAGAAAGCCTTCCGCAAGATGGCGATGAAGTACCACCCCGACCGCAATCCCGACGACAAGTCCGCTGAAGCCAAGTTCAAGGAAGTGAACGAGGCCTACGAAGTGCTTTCAGACGACCAGAAAAAAGCAGCCTACGACCGCTTTGGTCATGCCGGCGTCGATCCCAGCGCGGGCGGTGGTGGGTTCCACGGCGGTGGCGCCGGCGGTCCCAGCTTCAGCGATATTTTCGGTGATGTTTTTGGCGATATTTTTGGTGGTGGCGGCGGCCGTCCCGGTGGTGGACGCAATAACCGTGGCAGCGATCTGCGCTACACCCTGGAGCTGGATCTGGAAGAAGCCGTAAAAGGCACCAGCGTCGAAATCCGCGTGCCCACCCTGGTGAACTGCGAAACCTGCGACGGCAGTGGCGCGAAAAAAGGCACCAGCCCGGTCACCTGTACCACCTGCAACGGCGTCGGCCAGATCCGCATGCAGCAGGGCTTTTTCTCGGTGCAGCAAACCTGTCCGGCCTGCCGTGGTCAGGGCAAGATCATCAAGGACCCATGCCCCGACTGTCATGGCCAGGGCCGCAAGGAAAAACGCAAAACCCTGTCGGTGAAGATTCCTCCCGGCGTCGATACCGGCGACCGTATCCGTCTGGCCGGTGAAGGCGAGGCGGGCGTCAACGGCGGCCCCGCCGGCGACCTGTATGTGCAGGTTGCGGTACGTGATCATGCGATTTTTCGCCGCGAAGGCAAGGATCTGTACACCGAAGTGCCGATCAGCTTTGCTGACGCTGCATTGGGTGGCGAACTGGAAGTACCTACGCTGGACGGCCGCGTCAAACTGAAAATCCCGGTGGAAACCCAGACCGGCAAACTGTTCCGTCTGCGCGGCAAGGGTGTGACCCCGGTGCGCGGCGGTAATCCGGGCGATCTGCTGTGCCGTGTGGTGATTGAAACCCCGGTGAACCTGAACAAGGAACAGAAGGAACTGCTGCGCCAGTTCCAGGAAAGCCTGGAGAAGGAAGGCTCACGCCAGTCACCGAAGCGCAATGGCTGGTTTGATGGCGTGAAGTCGTTTTTTGACGATATGCTGTGATTGAAGTCCAGCGCTGCGGACGCCAGGATCACTCCAAAACCATTCCGGAATAACGAAGGAAACCCCGTGACCACCAACGTACGTGTTGCCGTTATCGGCGCCGCCGGCCGCATGGGCCGCGCACTCATCCAGGCTGTCACCGAAGCCGAGGGCGTGGCCCTCACTGCTGCCATCGACCGCCCCGGCAACTCCCTGATCGGTGCCGACGCTGGTGAACTGGCCGGCATAGGCAAACTGGGCGTGAAAATCGCCGATTCCCTCGACGCTGTCAAAAACGACTTCGACGTTCTCATCGACTTCACTGCGCCGGCCGCCACCGTTGCCAACGCCCGGTTCTGCGCTGCCCACGGCAAGAAAATGGCCATCGGCACCACCGGCCTGAACGACGAACAGAAAGCCGAGCTGAAAACATGCGCGCAAAAAACCGCCATCATGTTCGCCCCCAACATGAGCGTCGGCGTCAACCTCTGCTTCAAGCTACTGGA
>JBMOPR010000763.1:0-6215 GCA_049323075.1 Pseudomonadota bacterium | reverse complement strand
AGAGGATGGCCACTACGCGGTTCAGTTCAGTGCAGGAGAGCAGCTGATCGGCCACGGCGCGCAGTGCGTCCTGGTCGGTGCCGGCGTGTTTCGGTTCCTGCAGTTCGCGCAGGAAGCGTTCGAAGGTCTGTTTGTGCGCGGCGGAACGAAAGCCGGCGTGGCGGTGCGAGGTGTCGGCTGGCGCCACCGGCGGCAGCGGGGCATTGAGGATGCGCTTGCGGTCCAGTTCCGGTGGCAGGTGATCGTTGGCAATGCCGATGGGCGCAGGGCGCGGGGATGGCGTCGGCGCCTTGCTGGCAAAGGGGGGTGCCTGCGGCACCGGCTGGACCGGCACTGGTGCGGGTGTCTTTGCAGCTGATGCGCGCAGTTTGGCGACGGCGGCAGGCAACTGGCGCAGTTTCAGGCGTCGGGGCCGCCGCGGCTGCACCGGCCAGATCAGGTTGGCGGCGGGGGCTACCACGCCAGGGACCGTCCAGTCGTGGGAAATGGCCAGGGCGCAGTCGCGGATCAGGACACGCAGTTCATCGAAGGGAATATTCAGGTACACCGCCGCTATTTCCAGGCAGTGGCGGGTACCCGGGGAGTACCAGTCCAGCGCCAGTTCGCGCGCCAGCCAGTCACCCAGGTGCAGGGTCATGCCCGCCGACCGGATCATGTGGCCGTGGTGGTCGCGGTTGGGCAGGCGGTAGTTCGGGTCCTGTTGCGCGGCCCGGGCGCAGCGCAGCATGAAACCCAGGTCGGGCAGCTGCGGACTGTCCAGGCATTCCAGTACATCCGCCGGGAATTTCCAGCGCTGGCCCAGGCCATGGGCAATCTGGTCGCGGCTGCAGCCGAACACGGCCAGTTCGGCCTGTTTGGGGGGAATCTGTTCCTGGCGGATCAGGCGGTCGACGATCTGCATGTCGGTGCCGGCAAAATACCAGAGAGACCATTCCGCGGCGCTGTACAGCAGGGCTGCCTGCAGCAGGTGGTCGGCGCCGGGCTGGCTGCGGTAGCGGGTCCAGGCGCCGACCTGCGCCAGGGCATGCACGCTGCCGCCAATGGCGCGCAGGTAAGGGTGAATAGCCGGGTCTGCCGGATCGCCCCGCAGTGGTTGCAGGGTGCCCAGCAGTGCGCGCAACTTGTCCAGCCCCAGCAGCGATACGCAGTGCTGCACATTGCCCGGCACACCACCCAGGCGGCGGCCGAACAGTCGCTGGCATTCCCGCAGCAGGTGCAGGCTCATGACCGGATCAGCGGCAATGGTTCGTGCCACTTCCTGCAGGGGTATTTCCCGTTTCTTCAGTAACGCGTCCACTCGCTGCCGTGGCGCAGGCAGCACCGGCAGCAGCTTCTCATCCAGTCGTGGCAGCCAGTGCTGCAATGCATCCTCGTGTGTGGCTGTAGCCATGGTCGCCCTGATGCGGTTGTTAAAACGGGGGATCTGAACTTAACTTTCAAACTATAGACCCCTTGGAATTCTCCCTGCGTTTTTATGCTGAAATTAATCGGATTTTTTGTGGTGGTGGGCAGCGTGCTGGGCGGGTACGTGTTGTCGCACGGCCATCTGGCGGCGCTGTGGCAGCCGTTCGAGTTGCTGATCATCGGTGGGGCGGCGGCGGGCGCGTTTCTGATCTCCAATCCCATGTCCGTGGTGAAAGACACCATGGCTGCCTGTGGTCGCAACCTCAAGGGCAAGCATTACGGCAAGGAGATGTACATGGATCTGCTCTCCCTGCTGTACGAGATTTTCAACAAGGCGCGCAAGAACGGCCTGATGGCCATCGAGGAGGATGTGGAGACGCCGGAGTCCAGCGAGATATTCAATCGCTTTCCGCGGGTCACCATGGAGGCGCACCTGCTGGAGTTCATTTGCGACTACCTGCGCATTATGGCAGCAGGCAACCTGTCGGCCATCGAGCTGGAATCCCTGATGGACCAGGAAATCGACACGGCGCTGCACGAGGCCATGGCGTCCTCCCACGCGTTGAGCAAGGTGTCGGACGGTCTGCCGGGTTTCGGTATCGTGGCGGCGGTCATGGGGATCGTCATCACCATGGCGTCCCTGGGCGGTCCGCCCGAAATACTGGGTGCCCACGTGGCGGCGGCGCTGGTAGGTACCTTTCTGGGTATTCTGCTGGCGTACGGATTTGTCGGCCCGCTGAGTGTGGCGCTGGAACACATGGCCACCGAGGATATCAAGGCGCTGGTCTGCATCAAGACTGCCATCCTGGCCATGGTGAACGGCATTCCGCCCCAGCTGGCGGTGGAATTTGGTCGCAAAGTCATTGGCTCCCACGAGCGTCCGGGCTTCAAGGAACTGGATGATCACCTGCGGGGCCGCTGATGGAATTTGAAAACACCGGCAAACCGATAGTCATCAAGCGCGTCAAGAAAGTGGTGGGCGGCCATCACGGTGGCGCGTGGAAAGTGGCGTTCGCGGATTTTGCCACCGCCATGATGGCGTTCTTCCTGGTGTTGTGGCTGCTGGAATCCGCCACGCCCAAACAGCTCAAGGCCATCTCCGGTTACTTCAACGATCCCTCTGCTTTTACCGAAGGCGGTTCCCCGTACGCGGTCGATCTGGGCGGCGGTCTGAAGGATGATGAATATGCCGGCGTTTCGCCCGAAGAGTTGCCGGATTCCTCGCGCATGTCGAAGGGGGTGAGCATCGATGAAAAAACCGTGGAGGAAATGGCG
The DNA here is from genome assembly GCA_049323075.1 of Pseudomonadota bacterium. Taxonomy (GTDB): domain Bacteria; phylum Pseudomonadota; class Gammaproteobacteria; order Pseudomonadales; family Ketobacteraceae; genus Ch67. The sequence goes on along the minus strand of JBMOPR010000763.1, from coordinate 3,536 downwards.
CAGGAAATAGAGGCGCGCAAGATGCAGGAACTCAAGCGCACGCTGGAGGCCCGCATCGAGGAAAATCCCGCGCTGGAAAAATTCAAGGATCAGATCATCATGGAAATGACCCGCGACGGGTTGCAGATCCAGATCGTCGACAAGGAATCGCGGCCCATGTTCGACAGTGGCAGTGATGTGATCAAGCCCTACATGAACGACATTCTGGTGGCGCTGGCGGAAACTATCGGTACCGTGCCCAATCGCCTCAGCCTGTCCGGCCACACCGACGCGCAGCAGTTTGTGGACAGCCCGGATTATTCCAACTGGGAATTGTCGGCGGATCGTGCCAACGCCGCGCGCCGCTCGTTGCTGCAGGGCGGTGTGAAGGAAGAACAATTGGCGCAGGTGGTGGGGCTGTCGTCGTCCGTGCTGTTCGTCAAGGACGATCCCAATGCGCCCATCAACCGCCGGATCAGTATTCTGGTGATGAACAAGGAATCGGATAACCAGTTGCAGCAACAGCAGGGCGGTGGCACGTCACAGGAAGAGCGGGAAGCGCTGCCGGAAGATCCGGATTTCAAGGCGCCCGCGCCAGGGCAGCCGGAAGCGGGTGCGGCAGCTCCGGCCGATGGCAGTGTCACGGTTACCAACGAGGGTGACAAAAAGTCCCTGCCGGAACAGGAAGCGTTTGAACGGTTGCGCCAGACCATGACCCGGCGCCAGGGCGGTGAGCCAGCGGCGGAAGGCGCGCCCGCAGAGGCAACCCCGGTAGTGCCACCGCGCACTGCGCCGGGGGATGCAACGCAGCCAGCGGTTCCGCCGGAGCGGGTGCCGGCGTCGCCTGCGCCGGTTACGCCCAAGCCGGCGGACAGCGACGAATTTTTCTGACACGCAACGATGGGTTCAAAGCGGCTCCTGCAGCCACTTGATCCCCACCTTGCGGATTTTGTCCCCTTCCATTTCCGCCACCACCAGCTTGGCTCCCCCTTCGCGGATCTTGTCGCCCACGACGCAGTGGCCGCCGAAACGCCGGGAAATATAATTCCCCAGCGTGATGTCGGGCGCATCTGGCGGCAGCGTGATCTTCAGGCCGTAGAACGCGCACACGTCTGCCAGGTGAGCGCTGCCGTCCAGCATGAAATCGCCGAAGAAATGATGGCCGTCCAGGTGCTCCGGCGCGGCAGTGGTGGAGAACAGCCGGCTGATATCCGGCAAGTCCCGGGTATGACCGATCACACACAGGTGATCGTCCTGGTGCAGTTGGGTGTCGCCGTTGGGATACAGCACCTGCTTGCCGCGAAATACTGCGGCGATGCGCGATTCCGCCGGCATCCGCAGCTGTCGCACCAGCCGGTTGGTGGCGGTGGTATGTTCATCCAGCAGAAATATGAAAATCTCGTGTTCCTGATGCGTTGGCATTTCCAGGGCCATGCGCTGGGCCGGTTCCGGTTCGGGCGGCACTTCCACCCGGCAGAGGCTGGCCGCCAGCGGAATGGAAAACCCCTGTGTCATCAGCGACACCAGCACCACCACGAACGCGATGTTGAACAGCAGCTGGGCGTGTTCGTGACCCGCCATCATCGGGAACAGGGCAAGAATGATGGGCACCGCGCCGCGCAATCCCACCCACGAAATGAAGAATTTTTCCCGCACCGAAAATACAAACGGGATCAGGCTGACCCACACGGCCAGCGGTCGTGCGACCAGCGTGAGCCACAGGGCCACGAACAGCGCGGGAAGGGTGTAATGCATCATGCTGCTGGGGGTGACCAGCAGACCCAGTATCAGGAACATGCCGATCTGGCTCAGCCAGGCGGCACCGTCGAGCACCTGCAGGATGCCCTGCTTGTTGCGCAGGCGTTTGTTGCCCAGCAGGATGCCGGTGAGATACACCGCCAGGATGCCGCTGCCACCCACTGCGCTGGTAGCAGCAAAAATCAGCACACCGCCCGAGCATACCAGCAGCGCATACAGTCCCGCCGCCAGATGCAGTGCATTCACCGCCCGCAGCAACAGGAAGCCTGCGCCCACGCCCATGAGCGCGCCGATACCGAATTGCTGCACCAGGCTGATCAGCAGTGTCATGCCAAACCCGCTTTCAGCCTGCATGGTGATTTCCAGCAGCGCGACAGTGAGAAACACCGCCATCGGATCGTTTGAACCGGATTCGATTTCCAGCGTCGCGCCTACCCGCTGTTGCAGGTGCACTCCGCTGTTATTGAGCAGTGAAAATACCGCCGCCGCATCGGTGGAGCCAACGATCGCCCCCAGCAGCATGCCCACCCACAGCGGCAGATCCAGCAGCCAGGCAGCAAACGCGCCGGTGATGCCCACGGTGAGCACCACGCCTACCGTCGCCAGTGACAGCGCCGGCCACAAGGCCACACGGAACGATTCTGCCCGCGTGCGCATGCCGCCATCGAGCAGGATGATGGCCAGCGCCAGGTTACCGATCAGGAAGGAAGCGGGATAATTCTGGAACGGGATCTTGCCGAGGCCGTCCTCGCCCGCCAGCATGCCCAGCGCCAGAAACAGCAGCAGCAGCGGGAAGCCGACGCGGGAAGACACGGCAGTGAGGACGATGCTGAGCAGCACCAGCACTGCACCGATTGTGAGGGCGGTGTAGGTAAAGTCCACGGCAAACGGCGTCCATCGGTCAGGGAATGGAGTTCAGTTTAACGGGTTTCCTGCAGTGATTGCAGGATGGCAAAGTAATTTTTCAGCCGTTGCGGATGTACGTCGCCGCGTTCCGCTGCGGCGCGCAAAGCGCAACCCGGTTCGGCCTGGTGGCTGCAATCGCGAAACTTGCAGTCGAAGCGCCAGGCGTCAAATTCGCGGAAGCCTTCGATCAGGTTTTCCGGCTCCAGATGCCACAAACCGAATTCACGAATCCCGGGTGAATCGATCAGGCTGCCGCCGCTGGGAAAATGAAACAGGCGCGCGTTGGTGGTGGTGTGCCGGCCCAGGCCCGAGGTTTCCGACAGTTCACCCACCTTGGCATTTACGCCCGGCAGCAGGGCGTTCACCAGCGACGATTTGCCGACGCCGGACTGGCCCACGAACACTGAAATATGCTGGTCCAGCTGATGCTGCAGTTCTTCCAGTCCGCGCTCGGTGACCACCGAGGATTCCAGCACCGGGTAACCGATGGCGCGGTACAGGTTGAGCAGCGCGTCGATGGACGCTTCGTTCAGGTCGGTGAGCAGATCGGTTTTGTTGAGCAGGATCTTGATGGGAATGTTCTGCAATTCCGCTGCCACCAGATAGCGATCGATCAGCACGCTGGACGGCGGCGGTTCCGGCGTGATCACCAGCACGATGAAATCGATGTTGGCGGCTACGGGTTTGAGCTGGCCGCGTGGATCGGGCCGCGACAGCAGCGAGGTGCGCGGCAGCACGGCCTCGATCACGCCGTGGGACTGGCCCTGACGCAACACCACCCGGTCGCCGGCGACGATGGCGCCCACGTTGGCGCGGAAGTGGCATTGCACGGTCGGTGCTGGTGCAGCGTTTGGGTCTGCGGCAGGGGCTTCCGTTACCTGCACCTCCACCAG
>JBMOPR010000762.1:0-6222 GCA_049323075.1 Pseudomonadota bacterium | reverse complement strand
GTGCATCGCAGTCTTGTCGTCCTGACGCACCAGCGTGCCGTCCAGATAGGCAGAGCCCAGCAGATACTGCGCATTTACATCACCGCCCCGGGCAGCCCGACGCAAATACTCCAGGCCGCTGCGCTTGTCCGCCCGCCCAACGCCACAGCTGTACAGCAGACGGCCCAGTTGCGCCATCGCCTGCACGTGACCGTGATCGGCTGAGTATTGCAGCATCTTGAGGGAAAAGCGGGAGGGGTAAAGACGTCCCTGCTGGGACTGGAAGGAAATCAGCGACCAGGCGGCGCGAAAAAACAAACGGGCAAACAGGCCACATCCATTGTCTACAGTATTGGCAGTCATTCCCCACGTTACCCGCACGGCCTACTTCCTGAACAGAGTCTAGGTTCGCTGACAGTATTTCCCATGCCTGGCCTGTGCAATCTTCGGATTGGCGTTCAGACCAGCCCCCAAGGAAACCTGCCCCCGGTTACAAGTGGGCGCAAAGGTACTCCCATTCCCACAAAAATCCAATCGCTGCTGGCGGAAAAATCACATTCCGTTGTCAGCGGGTTGTAGGCTTTCAAACTATCCACATTTTCTGTGGACAACTCTGTGGATGCTTTGGTGAAAAGCGCTCACAGGGGCCATGAATGCTGCCCCCGTTACAACTTGATTGTTTTTTGATCAAACAAAAATACTATATAAATCAATTACTTGCAAAAAAGTGGTTTGTAAATCAGGTGGTTATCAGCGGTTCCTGAAACAGATTCGATCTGCGAAAAAAACCAAAAAAATGATTGCATTTTTTTAACGATATCCACAGGCAAAACAACAATGCCGGTCTGGGACCGGCATTGTTACTATTTGTTACGCGTCGATTTACGTTTCTCTACAAGCTCGGTAACAAGCCGCAGTTGCTCGGTCAATTCATCCACCCGTGCATACAGGGTGTCGACATCCGTGCGGGTGGGGATGTTGAGCCGGTGCAGCGCTTTGGACACCCTCAGATCGAACGCCTTTTCCACCTTTTCCCAGGAACCGGTGGCCCGGGCCCTTACCGATTCCACCGTTTCCTTGGCCACGTTGAGCGGCTTGTCCACCAGGGCGCGGGTCTTGGCTTCCAGTTTTTCGCCATCCTGCACCAGCGCCTCGAACAGCTTGTTGCCCCCTTCCTCAGCCTTGGAGTAGGCACCCAGTCCGGCCAGCCAGATCTGGTTGGCGGATTCCTTTACTTTCTCGGCCATCTGTTCGGCCAGCTGGGTCACCTGGTTGTCGGTAATCGGTGATTTCTTTTCTGTCATGACGCTTCTTCTCGCCTCGTTCAAACAAACAATCGTTTCCAAAATAAAGATCGCAGCCGTCCGTTTCGTGCAGCCCCGGTAAAGTCATTACGGGCATCAACCCTGATTATTTTCATCCTGAAGCTTCGAACGCTAACAACTGTCATTAGAATGTTCATCCTAACCGGGAAGCATGTACAATGCCGCTTTTCCTTCTGCGCACATCTGTCCGGATGTCTCATGACATTTGATTTTATTCAGAATTTTCCCTCCAAACCCGGTGATCAGCGTACCTGGGGCAATCTGAAAGGCTGTGGTTATGCGTGGGCCCTGCAACAGGCGGCCCGGCGGCATGACGGCCTGCTGCTGGTGGTCACCCGCGACACCCTGACCGCGCAGCAGCTGGAGCAGGAAATTCCGTTTTTCGACACCACGGGCAGCCCGACGGACATCCTGTCGTTCCCGGACTGGGAGACACTGCCCTACGACAGTTTCTCGCCGCACCAGGACATCATTTCCCAGCGTCTCGCCACTTTATACAAACTGCCGCAAATAAAACGTGGCGTGCTGATCGTGCCGGTGTCCACCCTGTTGCACAGGATCGCGCCGCCGCAATTCCTGGCGGGCCACAGTCTGGTGCTGGACGTGGGCCAGACCTTCGAGCTGGACAAGATCCGCCGCCTGCTGGAACAGGCCGGCTACCGCTGCGTCGACAACGTGTACGAGCACGGCGAGTACGCCATTCGCGGCGCCATCATGGATCTGTTTCCCATGGGTAGCGCGGTGCCCTACCGCATCGAACTGTTCGACGACGAGATCGACACCCTGCGCTCGTTCGATCCGGACACCCAGCGCTCGCTGGAGCAGGTCAAACAGATCCGCCTGCTGCCGGCCAAGGAATTTCCGCTCAACCAGAGCGCGATCAATTTCTTCCGCGACCGGTTCAAATCGGTGTTCGACGTGGATCATCGCCGCTGCCCGGTGTACCAGGATATTTCCGACGGCCTGGCCACCGCCGGCATCGAATATTACCTACCGCTGTTTTTTGAAAATACCGCCACCCTGTTCGACTATCTGCCGGCCAACACGCTGGTAATCACGCCGGAACAGGTGCAGGACACCGTGGAAACCTTCTGGACGGACTGCACTGGCCGTTACGAGGAACTGCGCTACGACATCACGCGCCCGCTGTTGTCACCGCAGCAGCTGTTTCTGCCCAACGATGAATTCCATCGCCGGCTGAAGGAATTTCCGCGCATCCATTTTCGCGCCCACGCGGCCGAAACGGATCGTGCCGGCCACTGCAATCTGCCCTTGAGTGAACCGCCGTCGCTGCCGATCAATGCGAAAGCCACCAATCCACTGATGCACGTGGAAGCCTATTGCATGGCGGCGCAGGCCGAACAGCGCCGCGTGCTGTTCGTGGCGGAATCGGCCGGACGCAAGGACACGCTGCAGGAACTGCTGGGCCGCATCCGCATTCATCCGAAATCGGTGGAAAGCTGGCAGCAATTCGTCGACGCAAAGACACCGCAGCCGCAGATCCTGATCGCGCCACTGGCCACCGGCATGGTGCTGACCGAGCCGGCGCTCAGCATCATCACCGAGTCACAGCTGTTCGGCCACCGGGTGATGCAGAGCCGCCGTCGCAAGCGTGGCGACGATCATGCGGAAAACGTGATCCGCAACCTGACCGAACTGAACGCCGGCGATCCGGTGGTGCATATCGATCACGGTGTTGGCCGCTACCAAGGATTGCAGACACTGGAAATCGACGGCCAGCAGCAGGAATTCCTGACACTGGAATATGCCGACAAGGCCAAGCTGTATGTACCGGTGTCGTCGCTGCATCTGATCAGCCGCTACTCGGGCGCCAGCGACATCATGGCGCCGCTGCATCGCCTGGGCACGGATCAGTGGGCGAAGGAAAAACGCAAGGCCGCCGAGCAGATCTACGACACCGCGGCGGAACTGCTGAGCATTTACGCCCGCCGCGCGGCCAAGCCGGGCCATGCGTTCAAGCTGTCGGTACTGGATTACGAAGCCTTCTGCGAAGGCTTTCCATTTGAGGAAACGCCAGACCAGCAGGCTGCCATCGACGCGGTGATTGCCGACATGACGTCGGACCGCCCCACCGATCGCCTGGTGTGCGGCGACGTGGGTTTCGGCAAAACCGAAGTCGCCATGCGCGCAGCGTTTCTGGCGGTGCAGAACGGCAAGCAGGTGGCGATTCTGGTGCCCACCACCCTGCTCGCCCAGCAGCATTACGAAACCTTCAAGGACCGCTTCGCCGACTGGCCGGTGCACATCGAAGTGCTGTCGCGCTTCCGTACTGCCAAGGAGCAGAGCCGCGCCATCGACCAGATTGCCGAAGGCAAGATCGACATCGTGGTCGGCACCCACAAGCTGCTGCAGGACAACCTGAAATTCAAGGATCTGGGCCTGCTGATCGTCGATGAGGAACATCGTTTCGGCGTACGCCACAAGGAAAAGCTGAAGGAACTGCGCGCCGACGTGGACATGCTGACGCTGACCGCCACGCCGATTCCGCGCACGCTCAACATGGCCATGTCCGGCGTGCGCGACATGTCGATCATCGCCACGCCGCCGGCCAAGCGGCTATCGATCAAGACCTTCGTGCGCGAGTCCAACAATCATGTGGTGAAGGAAGCCATCCTGCGGGAACTGTTGCGGGGCGGTCAGGTGTATTTCCTGCACAACGAAGTGAAATCCATCGACCGCCGTGTCGAGGAAATGCAGGCGCTGGTGCCAGAGGCCCGCATCGTCGTCGCCCACGGCCAGATGCGCGAGCGCGAGCTGGAACAGGTGATGACGGATTTCTACCACAAGCGCTTCAACGTGCTGATGTGCACCACCATCATCGAAACCGGTATCGACGTGCCGTCGGCCAACACCATCATCATCGACCGCGCCGACAAGTTCGGTCTGGCGCAGCTGCACCAGTTGCGGGGTCGCGTCGGCCGCTCGCACCACCAGGCCTATGCCTACCTGCTCACCCCCAATCCGAAAGCGATCACGCCGGATGCGGTGAAGCGGCTGGAAGTCATCCAGGAAGCCCACGACCTGGGCGCCGGTTTCACCCTCGCCAGCCACGACCTGGAAATCCGCGGTGCCGGCGAGCTGCTGGGCGAGGAACAGAGCGGCAACATGCACAGCATAGGCTTCTCGCTGTACATGGAGCTGCTGGAGGAAGCGGTGCAATCGATCAAGGCGGGCAAGACGCCGAACCTGGACAAGCCCTTCCAGCATGGTTCGGAAATCAACCTGCGCATTCCCGCCCTGATCACCAATGACTACTTGCCTGACGTGCACACGCGCCTGATCACCTACAAACGCATGGCCAATGCAAAGGACGAGGACCAGCTGAACGAACTGAAAGTGGAAATGATCGACCGCTTCGGTTCCCTGCCGGATTCCACCAAAAATCTGTTCCGGCTGACTACACTGAAACTGCAGGCGCAGAAAATGGGTATTGCCAAGGTGGATGCCGGCCCCCGCGGCGGACGCATCGAGTTCGGCGCGCAGACCACCGTGCACCCGCTGACCATCGTCAAAATGATCCAGAAACAGCCGCAGTTCTACAAACTGGACGGCGCTGATAAACTGAAATTCAACCTCGAGAGCGAAACCGCCGAACAGCGGCTCGATCTGGTGGAAAAACTCCTCACCCAACTCGCCACGGCGAAACCATGATGACCAGACTGCTTGCGACCCTGATCCTGCTTGTTGCCGCCACCCACGCCACCGCCCAGACCTGGCATCAGGTTCATGTGGTGGTTTTCGAGAATCCGGGTACGGCAGGAGGCGGCGAGGAATTCTCCACCGCGCCGGACAGGGCAGTTGAGTATCCGGAAAACATGGTGGAAATCGAAGGTGTGCCGGCTTCGGATGCCCCTGGCCATGGCGACACAACATCGTCAACAGAATTCAGAAGCGCGGAAATCACGGACAAGGAATTCAGCAGCGCACTGGCCAATCTGCAGCGCAGCAGCCAGTACCGTGTGCTGGCGGTGAAAAGCTGGGTGCAGCCGGCCATGGGACGGGACGAAGCCACCGCCGTGCGCATCACCGGTGGTGATACCTTCGGCGCGCATCATCAGCTGGATGGCAGCGTGCGCCTGATTACCTCGCAAACCCTGCACTTCGAAACCAATCTCTGGCTGGGGGATTATGCGGCGCAACCGGCCAATGTGGGCGGCCCCGCGCCGGCTCCGGAATTTTCCGCCGGCGATATCGACGCCCAGGCCGAACCGCCGGTGGACGCCGACTTCGTCGCCACCCGCCTGATCAACATCCGGGATTCACGCGCAATGAACAGCGGCGACCTGCACTATCTGGATCACCCCATGCTGGGGGTGCTGGTAAAGGTGGTACGGCTGAAATCAGGTAACCCGTAAGGTTTGCTTGAGCCAGCCCTGAATCTGGGCTGCGCTCATGGCACCGGCCTGACGCGCAATCTCCCTGCCATTGCGATACAGAATCAGGCAGGGAATGCTGCGAATGTTGAGCTGCGCCGACATCGACTGGTTCTGCTCGGTATCCAGCTTCAGAAAGCGCACCTGCGTATCCAGCGCATCCGCGGCCTTGTGGAATTCCGGCGCCATCATGCGACAGGGCCCGCACCAGGCAGCCCAGCAATCCACCACCACCGGAATATCGTTGTTTTTGATCTGTTTGAGCATCGCCTCGGCATTCACCTCCACCGGACCGGTACCAAACAGTTCCAGTTTGCACACACCACACACCGGCTTTTCCCCCATCCGGGCCGCGGGCACGCGATTGGTGCGGTGGCAATGGGGACAAACGATCTGAACTGCACTCATACTGCTTTCCTCGCTGACAGCGCGAATCTCAAAGGCATATGCAACCCTATATGGAGGCGCTGTCAGCAGGATTCAAGCGCGGGATGTAACTGGGGGTCAGCTGAAGGTCAGGCAGC
>JBMOPR010000761.1:3209-6225 GCA_049323075.1 Pseudomonadota bacterium | reverse complement strand
CCTCCAGTCAGGAGGGCCATAAAACCCAGTGCGAGTGGGTAGTACGAAGTCGGCAATTGCCTGCAGGAATTACTGCAGGAACGAGAAGTTTTCTTCCTTCATTTTCATCAGGGATTTCGGCGAGGCCATCATGCACTCGGCGTGCGCCTTGGCGCGGGGCAGCAGGCGGTCGAAATAGAATTCGGCAGTCTGGATCTTGGCTTTGTAGAACTCCGGCTGATCGGTGCCGGCCGCCAGTTTTTCATACGCGGTCTGCGCCATCATCGCCCAGAAGTACGCCATGCTGACGTAACCGGAATACATCAGGTAATCCACCGACGCGCAGCCCACCACATCGAAGTTCTTGCGCGCGCGCAGCGCCAGACGCACGCTGTACTGCTGCCAGTTGGTGGTGTATTTCACCAGTGGCCAGATGAACTTGTTCATTTCCTTCTTGTGCGGATTGTTCGAGATCAGGCCCTTATCCTTGCAGAATTTCAGCACTTCGAACGTGAACGCTTTCAGGGTTTTCATCTTGCCCAGCAGTACCTTGCGGCCCAGCAGATCCAGCGCCTGGATGCCGGTGGTGCCTTCGTACAGGGTGGCGATGCGGGTGTCGCGCACGATCTGCTCCATGCCCCACTCCTTGATGTAGCCGTGGCCGCCGTACACCTGCATGCCCAGGTTGGCAGCTTCCAGGCCGGTCTCGGTGAGGAAGGCTTTCAGGATCGGGGTGAGGAAGCCCAGCTGGTCGTCGGCTTCGTCTTTCTCTTCCTGGGTTTTGCCGAAGATCAGGTGGTCAGTGAATTTGGCGGCGTAATAAATCATGGCGCGACCACCTTCAGCGAAGGCTTTCTGGGTCAGCAGCATGCGGCGTACGTCGCCGTGCACGATCAGCGGATCGGCCACTTTGTCGGGGAATTTTTTGCCGCTGAGGGAGCGCATGGACAGACGCTCTTTCGCGTACGGCAGTGCTCCCTGGTACGACAGCTCTGCCGCGCCCAGTCCCTGCAGGGAGGTGCCCACGCGCGCCGAGTTCATGAAGGTGAACATGCACTCCAGACCCTTGTTCGGCGGGCCGATCAGGTAGCCTTCGGCCTTGTCGAAATTCATCACGCAGGTGGCAGAGGCGCGGATACCCATTTTGTGTTCGATGGAACCGCAGGTGACGGTGTTGCGCGCGCCCAGGTTGCCGGCGGGATCGCATTTGATTTTGGGCACGATGAACAGCGAGATGCCCTTGGTGCCGGGAGGTGCATCCGGCAGACGCGCCAGCACGATGTGAATGATGTTCTCTGCCAGATCGTGTTCGCCGGCGGAAATGAAAATCTTGGTGCCGGAAATCGCGTAAGCGCCGTTGGGCAGGGGTTCGGCCTTGGTCTTGACCTGGCCCAGGTCGGTGCCGCACTGGGGTTCGGTCAGACACATGGTGCCGGACCAGGTGCCCTCCACCATTTTCGGCAGGAAGTGGTGCTTCTGTTCAACCGTGCCGTGGATGAAAATGGTGTTCATGGCGCCGAGGCTGAGGCCGGGGTACATGCCCCAGGACCAGTTGGCAGTGCCGATCATTTCCGACTTCATGATGGACAGCGACAGGGGCAGGCCCTGGCCACCGAATTCTTCCGGGTGTGACAAGCCCTGCCATCCGCCCTGACAGAACTGGGCGTAGGCTTCCTTGAATCCTTTTGGTGTGGTGACGTCGCCGTTTTCCCAATGGCAGCCTTCAATATCACCGCTCTGGTTGAGGGGAGACAATACTTCCTCGCAGAATTTCGCGCACTCGGACAGGATCGCTTCCACCATGTCCGGCGTGGAATTCTCGGCGCAGGGCAGCTTGGCGTAATGGCCGGGGTAATCCAGCACTTCATTCATGACGAAGTTCATGTCACGCAGGGGCGCTTTATACTGGGGCATGGCACTGCTTCCTTCTCGATTCCGGTTGAGGGGCTTTTATAGGTGTGCGAGTGTGCACGAGCGACTGCGTCCGGCCATTGGCAAGGGAGATCATTTTGACCGTCAGCGCAGCCAACAGTTGTTTGAATCGGCCGTTTGGAAGCCCGTATTCAGTGAAAGGATAGTGTGAACTTTTGGAGAATTCGGCCAGCGCAGGCCGGAATGAACAAATAATCTGAATCCGGCAGCGGATCGGCCATTTGGTTATGACAGCAAAGGGAGAGTGCAAGATGGAAACGAAGCTGAGTGAACAGGTGTGCGAAGCCTGTCGGGCGGATGCGCCCAGCGTGAGTGATGCCGAACTGGCGCAGTTCATGCGGCAACTGCCGGGCTGGGCGCCTGTGGTGCGCGACGGAATTCTGCAGCTGGAACGGCAATTTAGCTTTCCCGATTTTGCCGCTGCACTGGCGTTCACCAACCGGGTGGGCGCGCTGGCGGAGGCGGCAGGGCATCATCCGGCGCTGCTGACGGAATGGGGCAAAGTGACGGTAATCTGGTGGACCCACAAGATCAAAGGGCTGCACAAAACGGATTTCATTCTGGCGGCAAGGACAGATAAGGCGGTGAACGGCGCGTAGTGCGCATCCGGTTCATTGTCGCGGCCTTGCTCACGGCCTCGCGACTGTCACGACATCCTTTGGCCAGGGTTTCTGCCCGCAGTTACCGCACACCACATCCACGGTCAGTGGCTGCCCGCAGCTGTGCAGGAGCGTTGCCGTGCTGCCGGATTCGGAGCGTCGGTCCCCCGCCCATTGACGCAGCACGATCACCAGCGGATACAGCGATTCACCCTTGGTCGTCAGGCGGTAATCGCTGCGCGGTGGATTCTGCTGGTATTGCCTGCGGTTGACGATGCCGGCGTCCACCAGCCGAGACAGGCGAGCGGTGAGAATGTTGGACGCAATCCCCAGCTGCTTCTGGAATTCGTCATAACGCTTCACGCCGAAAAACGCGGCGATCAGGATCAGCAGGGTCCAGCGGTCGCCGATCAGATCGCTGATGGTGGTAAGGGCGCTGTCGCTGCCGCGGGCGTCGCTGCGGGCGCGCCGCTGGCCGCTGAGGGAGCGGATTTCGCTGAACTGGG
>JBMOPR010000761.1:0-3196 GCA_049323075.1 Pseudomonadota bacterium | reverse complement strand
CAACGGGTGGCCGCACAGCGCGTGGTGCAACTGCCGGGGCAGGTCGTCCTGCGGCGACCACTCCCGTTCCCATTGCCAGGCCAGCAGTGAGGCGCCAAACAGTTCCAGCCCTTTCACCGTGAGCCGGTATTCAAAGCGGTTGCTGCCCTCACCGTAAGCGCGGCGATAGAGAATGTCGCCCGCCACCAGCCGCTCCAGCCGTTGTGACAGGGTGGCGCGGCTGGCGCCGGTGTGCTGGCGGAATTCCTCGAAGCGGCTGCGGCCCAGAAAGGTGTCGCGGAGGATCAGCAGGGTCCAGCGGTCGCCGATGATGTCCAATGCCGTCACCATGTCGCGATCGAGGATCAGCGCCTGCTCCGTCATGTCCTGCCCGTTCTGTGACTGCGTCATTTTGGTTCACTTATAAAAGCCAGCAAATTTTGCTCATTTTAGTCTAAAGGCAATAAATATCCGCCATTGACACCGGGCCGGGCAATATTGGTATCTTAATGCAAGTTACTATTTGTTCATTGAACCTTTGCAGTGTCAGTCTGCACTGCCTCCGGGAGTGTCGGTCATGCCCATCCTGTACCAGAACAACGTCCAGCACACGTTGCAGCCCAGTTCCCATCCCTATCTGAACGGGGCCTGGACACCGAATTTCACCGAATACACGGCCACCGACCTGGAGGTGATTGGCACGATTCCAGCGGATATTGATGGCATTTACCTGCGCAACACGGAAAACCCGGTGCAGGAACCCATTGGCCTTTATCACCCGTTCGATGGCGACGGCATGCTGCACGCGATGCTGTTTCGCGACGGCAAGGCGGAATACCGCAACCGCTTCATCCGCACCAAGGGTTTCAATGCCGAGCAGGAAGCCGGCGCGGCGATCTGGGCCGGCATCGCCAACGGCATCGACAAGTCCAAACGACCGGGCTGGGGCGCACAGGGTTTTGTGAAGGATGCGTCGTCCACCGATGTGGTGGTGCATGCCGGTAACGTGATGACCACGTTCTGGCAGTGCGGTGATGGTTACCGTCTCGATCCGTTCACGCTGGAACAGCTGGGCGCGGAAGGCTGGACGCCGTTGGACGGCATTTCCGCGCATCCCAAAGTGGATGCGCGCACGGGCGAGATGCTGTTTTTCAATTACTCCAAATATCCGCCGTACCAGCACTACGGCGTGGTGAACCGCGACAACAGGCTGGTGCATTACACGCCGGTGCCGCTGCCGGGTCCGCGTCTGCCGCACGACATGGCGTTCACCGAAAATTATTCCATCCTCGTTGATCTGCCGCTGTACTGGGACCCGAAACTGCTGGCGCAGGGCATCCATCACGCCGAGTATTTTCCCAATCAGCCGACGCGCTTCGGCATTCTGCCCCGCTACGGCACGGCCGCTGACGTGAAGTGGTTTGAAGCAGCGCCGACCTATGTGCTGCACTGGAACAACGCCTATGAAGACGGCGATGAAATCGTGCTGGACGGTTACTTCCAGGAAGATCCGAATCCGCCGCCGCTGCCGGGCATGCCGGCGCGCGCTGGCAAGATGATGGCGAATCTCGACATGCATTCCTTCAAGCCGCATCTGCACCGCTGGCGTTTCAATCTGCGCACCGGTGAAGTGAAGGAACAGGTGCTGGATGCGCGCGTGCTGGAGTTCGGCACCTTTAATCAGCGTTATGCCGGGCGCAAGTCGCGCTACGCCTATTCGGTGACGTCGAAGCCGGACTGGTTCCTGTTCACGGCGCTGATCAAACACGATCTGGAGACCGGTGAATCCTGGCGGCTGGATTTCGGCGATGAACGTTATGGCAGCGAGTCGCCATTTGCACCGCGGGTGAATGCGCAGGATGAGGACGATGGTTATCTGGTGAGTTTCATTACCGACATGAAACTGGACCGGTCCGAATGTGTGTTGATTGACGCAAAAAATATTGAGGCCGGGCCGGTGTGCCGCATCATTCTGCCCGAGCGGATCTGCAGCGGTACCCATGCCACCTGGGCGGACGGGCCGGCGTTGCGGGCACAGCGGAAGACAGAGGGAAATGTGCCGTGAGCAAACCGCGTATTTACATCCTAGGCGGTTATCAGAGCGATTTTGCGCAAAACTGGGCGCGCCAGGGAGTGACACTGTTTGACAGTTTTGCCAATGCCGTACGAAAAGGTCTGGAAAGCGCCGCGCTGGATGCACATGAACTGGGTGTGGGCCACGTTGGCAATTTTGTCAGCGATCTGTTTACCGGGCAGGCGCATCTGGGCGGATTTTTTGGTCACGTTGATCCGGCGCTCTGCTATCTGCCGGCATCGCGACATGAAGCGGCGTGCGCCTCGGGTTCGATGGCGCTGCTGGCGGCGATGGCGGATCTGGAAGCGGGCCGTTACGACCTGGCGTGCGTGCTGGGTATCGAGATGATGCGCAATGTGAGCGGAGATCAGGCGGCTGCCAATCTGCGTGCGGCTGCGTGGGTAGAGCGCGAGTGGTGCGACACGCCGTACGTGTGGCCGTGCGCATTCGATCAGCTGGTGGAGGTATACCGGCAGCGGCATGGCATCGACCGCGTCCATCTGGCGGCGATCTCGGAAAAGAATTTCGCCAATGCGCGGCGCAACCCCAATGCGCAAACCCGTCACTGGCAGTTCGGCGGCGACAGTTTTACGACGAACGACGCAGCCAATCCGGTGATCAGTGGACACATCCGCCGCCAGGACTGCGGGCAGATTACCGATGGTGCCGCGGTGGTGTTTCTTGCCACGGAATCCCGCGCGCGCCAGTACGCGCAAAAGCGCGGAATTGCGCTGGATGAGTTGCCGTGGATACAGGGCTGGGGCCACATCAATGCGCCGATGCTGCTGGCGGAAAAGCTGTTGCATGCCGAACCCGGCGGTTATCTGTTTCCCCATATCCGCGAACTGTTCCGGCAGACGCTGGCGCGGGCGGGGTTGCCCGACGTGCGGGCAGTGGACGGGCTGGAAGTGCACGACTGCTTCAACATTACCGAATACATGATTCTGGATCACACCGGCCTGAATGCGCCGGGTGAAGCCTGGCGCGCCATCGAGAACGGCACGACGGCGCGTGGCGGGCGATTGCCGGTGAACGCAAGCGGCGGTCTGATCGGGCTGGGACATCCGGTCGGCGCCACGGGCGTGCGCATGGCACTGGATTGCTATCGGCAGGTGCGTGGCATCGCTGGCGACTGTCAGATTG
>JBMOPR010000760.1:4961-6234 GCA_049323075.1 Pseudomonadota bacterium | reverse complement strand
TTCTACCCCCCCCCCCCCCCCCCCCCCCCCCCCGCCACTTCAGCTGGCCGCAGCTTCACCCTGAATCTTCCGCACCCAGAACACCACCCCGCCGCACACCGCCACCGGAATGATGAACAGGTTGACGATGGGCACCGACGTCAACGCCATCACCACCGCGCCGAATCCCATCACTGCCGCCCGGTTGGCCTGCATCAGCGCCAGCACGTCCTGGAAGGACTTTCCGTTGTTGTCGGCGGGCACGTCGATGTACTGCAGCGCCAAAACCCAGGAACCGAACAGGAACCAGATCACCGGCACCGCCAGATTCACCACCGGGATGAAATTCAGGATCAGCGTCAGCACCACCAGTCCCAGCGCCCGCAGCAGCCAGTAAGCCAGTTTGCGGATCTCCCGTTTGATGGAGCGCCAGGCGATCTGTGCCAGGGTGTGCTGGGGATAGTTGGGGGTGTGCAGCTGCTTTTCCGCCTGTTCCCCCAGAACGCCGATAAAGGGGCTGACCAGCAGGTGGACCACCATGGTGAAGCTGGACCCCATGACAAACAGCAGAAACAGAATGATGGCGGCGAACGCCACCCATTTCAGCACCGCCAGCGTGCTGTTGACCGCGCCCTCGGCCCAGTCCAGCCAGCTCCACAGGTCCACAACCGTATCCAGACCGCCGATCCAGCCATAGGCGTAATAAACCACCAGCCAGCCGCTGATGGTGAACAGCACAATGTTCAGTGCCAGCGGCACCATCATGTAGGGGCGCAGCGCAGGCCGGCGGGCCAGCCGGTAACCCTCGCTGACATAGCCGACGCCTTCGCGGAATTCCTTGAGCATGCGGGCTTCTCCTTATAGGTACAGGGACTGGGTCCAGGATGGAGGGAAACGGTAACACAACCCCGCCACAAGCGCCCGGATTGACAGCAAAATCAAGTTTTTATAGGTTGAAAAACTGTTGGCCCGCCGGGGTGGTGCCGCCGCCAAAACTCGCTACAATAGGGCGTTTATGCCGCGTGCAGCGTTGGGTAATCGTTGTACGAAAAGCGAGCAATCGCGCCGGCCATTCCAATAAGGAAAAAGAACGATCCATGCGTCTGAAATCGATCAAACTGGCGGGTTTCAAATCCTTCGTCGATCCCACCACCGTGGCGTTCCCCGACAACCTCAGTGCCATCGTCGGCCCCAATGGCTGCGGCAAATCCAATGTCATCGACGCCGTACGCTGGGTAATGGGTGAAACCTCCGCCAAGCATCTGCGTGGCGAATCCATGACCGATGTCATCTT
>JBMOPR010000760.1:0-4951 GCA_049323075.1 Pseudomonadota bacterium | reverse complement strand
CAACACCCGCAAGCCCACCACGCAGGCGTCGGTGGAACTGGTGTTCGACAACAGTGACGGCACACTGGGCGGTGAATACGCTTCCTACGCCGAAATTGCGCTGAAACGTCTGGTGACCCGCGACGGCCAGTCCAACTATTACCTGAACAGCGTCAAATGCCGCCGCAAGGACATCACCGACATCTTCCTTGGCACCGGCCTGGGCCCCCGCAGCTACGCCATCATCGAGCAGGGCATGATTTCCCGCCTGATCGAAGCCAAGCCGGAAGAACTGCGTATCTACATCGAAGAAGCCGCCGGTATTTCCAAATACAAGGAACGCCGCAAGGAAACCGAGCACCGCATGCGCCGCACGCGGGAAAACCTGGACCGCCTGCAGGATCTGCGCGACGAACTGGGGCGCCAGCTGCAGCATCTGGAACGGCAGGCGCAGGCCGCGGAAAAATACAAGCAGTACCGGGAAGAAGAGCGGCTGGCCAAGGCGCAATTGCAGGCGCTGCGCTGGAAAGGCATCAACGATCAGGTGGAAGTGCGCGAAGCCCGCATCCGTGATCTGGAAGTGAAACTGGAAGCGTTTGTCGCTGACCAGCGCGCGATGGATGCCCAAATCGAATTGCGCCGCGATCAGCACCATGAACTGTCCGACAAGCTGAATGAAGTGCAGGGCCGTTTTTACGGTCTGGGCGCCGATATCGCCCGCATCGAACAGACCATCCAGCACACCAAAGAGCGCGGCAGCCAGCTGCAGAAAGATCTGCAGCAAACCATCGAAGCCTGCAAGCAGGCCGAAGACCAGATCCGCCTTGACCAGGAACAGCTGGAAGAAATTTCCATCCGCCTGGCGGAAATTGAACCCGAATACGAACTGGTGAAAGCCGGCGCCGACAATGCCAATGAAAACCTGCATGAAGCGGAAGAGCGCATGCAGGAATGGCAGCTGGCGTGGGACGAATTCAACCAGAAAGCCAACGAGCCGCGTCAGCGCGCGCAGGTGGAACAATCCCGCATCCAGCATCTGGAGCAGTCCGTCGAGCGGCTGCGGGATCGCATCGAACGTTTGAAGGGCGAGCGCGAAACGCTGTCTGCCGGCCCGCTGGAAGAAGAAGTCGCCATTCTGGAAGAGCGCATGGCGGAAGCGGATCTGAAACTGGAGGATCTGCAGGGCACTGCACTGGGCTACCAGGAACAGATCAAGCAGCAGCGCGAGCGCAACAATCAGCTCAACCTGGAACTGGATCAGTTCAAGAACGAGCGCCAGACCCTGAAAGGCCGTTACGCCTCGCTGGAAGCACTGCAACAGGCGGCGATGGGCGAAAGCAATCTGGTGGAATGGCTGGCGCAGAACCAGCTGGGCGACAAGCCCCGTCTGGCACAGCAGGTGACAGCGGAAAGTGGCTGGGAAAAGGCCGTGGAGACTGTGCTGGGCGATTACCTGCAGGCGGTGTGCATCAATGGTCTGGATGCCGTCACCGCCGTTATCGGCAGCCTGAACAAGGGTGTGGTGGCGTTTCTCGATACCGGCAAACCGGTTGCGATTCCTGCGCGCTCCGGCCTGCAGCCGCTGGCGGACAAGCTGAATGGCGACGACGCCGCGAAAAACCTGCTGGCCGGCGTGTTCGTGGCCCGCGATCTGGCGGAAGCACTGCAACTGCGCAATCAATTGCAGGCCGGTGAATCCCTGATTACCCAGGATGCCATCTGGATCGGCGCCAACTGGATGCGGGTGGCTCGCGACACCGCACAGGAAGACAGCGTTCTCAAGCGTCACAAGGCCCTGGAAGAAACCGGCGCGCGACTGGAAGAAGTCGAAGCGAAAATCGAAAGCCTCACCGAAACCCTCACTGATGGCCGCGAAGGTCTGCGCGAACTGGAAGAAAACCGCGAGCAGTCGCAGCGCCAGTTCACCGAATTCAACCGTTCGCTGTCCGACCTGAAAGCACAGCTGAGCGCCAAGCAGGTGCGGCTGGAACAGTTCAACATGCGCCGCGAGCGCATCAGCAAGGAACTGGACGAATGTCGCGAACAGCAACAGCAGGAACAGGAAACCCTGGGCGAAGCGCGGCTGGTGCTGCAGGAAGCCATGGACCTGATGACCAACGACACCGAGCAGCGGGAAAGGCTGCTGAAGCAGCGCGATGAAAACCGCGCGCGGCTGGATCAGGTGCGGCTGGCGGCCCGCGAAGGCAAGGACAAGGCGCATCAGCTGGCCCTGCAAACCCAGCAACTGCAAACCCAGTCCACGTCGATCAAGAATGCGCTGGAGCGTCTGCGCCAGCAGCTGTCGCAGTTCAAGGAACGCCGTACTGCCATCGAGGAACAGTTGGCTCTGGGTGACGATCCTTTTGTGGAACTGCAGGCGGAACTGGAAGCGAAACTGGAAGCCCGCCTGAACGTGGAAGACGAGCTGCGCAACGCCCGCCGTGCGCAGGAAGATTGCGAACATGATCTGCGCGCCTCGGAGAAGAAACGCAGCGAGGCGGAACAGTCGGCGCAGAGCGTGCGCAGCGAACTGGAACGCAACCGGATGGACTGGCAGGGCATGCGCGTGCAGCGCGAAACCCTGCAAAACCAGTTGAAAGAAGCGCAATACGATCTGGAAACTGTGGTGGCCGAACTGCCGCCTGAAGCCAATGAAGAACAGTGGAACGCCGATCTGGAACGGATTGCCGCGCGTATTTCCCGCCTGGGTCCCATCAACCTCGCCGCCATCGACGAATTCAAGTCGCAATCCGAGCGCAAAAATTACCTGGACGCCCAGCACAACGATTTGAACCAGGCGCTGGAAACCCTGGAAAACGCCATCCGCAAGATCGACCGCGAGACCCGCACCCGCTTCAAGGAAACCTTCGACAAGGTGACCCACGGCCTGTCCACCCTGTTCCCGAAAGTGTTCGGCGGCGGCAGCGCGTATCTGGAACTCACTGGAGAGGATCTGCTGGATACCGGCGTCACCATCATGGCGCGTCCGCCCGGCAAGAAAAATAGCACCATTCACCTGCTGTCCGGTGGCGAGAAGGCGCTGACAGCGATTGCGCTGGTGTTCTCCATCTTCCAGCTCAATCCGGCACCCTTCTGTATGCTGGACGAAGTCGACGCGCCGCTGGACGACGCCAACGTGGGCCGCTATTCGCGCATGGTGGAAGAGATGTCGTCCAAGGTGCAGTTCATTTACATCACCCACAACAAGATCGCCATGGAGATGGCGCATCAGCTGATGGGGGTGACCATGCACGAGCCGGGCGTGTCGCGTCTGGTGACCGTGAACGTGGAGGAAGCGGCGGCCCTGGCGATTGCCTGAGGCTGGCAAAAGCGGCCCCGGAATGCCCGGATTGGCCGAAGATTGATGCAGACAACTTTATTTTTGACGGATTTGCTCTATGTTGTTGATTAGTGAATCAAAGCGTTGCCATTGCGCAAGTGACGCAGGGCGCATAGGGAAGACAAGAGGACCCCTTTGATGGAAATTGGCCTGAGAGAAGTGCTGATTCTGATCGGCTTCCTGGTGGTGGCGGGCATCCTGCTGGATCGATATCGCCGCATGCGCCGTGGCCGTCTGAAGATGGACATAATTCAGCAGAAAGAAGGCAGCAGCGACGACGCCTGGGATCTGTACCGCAGTGAGCTGCCCAATGGTGGCGCCCGGGTGGTGCCGATCAGCAAATCCCCTCACCATGCCGGAGATGCTGATCCTGACGTGCGTAATGATGCGGGTTACGCAGAACCGTTTGGCTCGGCCCAGGAAACCGATGACGCGCGCCCGGAATCCTTGGGCAGTGCCTACGCCCGTGAAAGCAATGACGGTGGCCAGGAGCGCAAGCGCAAGCCGGAGGGCGATGCCCTCAACCAGACGGACCTGTTTGCCGATGACGATGTGCTGCTGGCTGCTCGCGCCGACCAGCAGGCACGACTGGCAAAAGCCACCCGGGGCAAGGGACGGCCCCAGCCATCCGAGCCGGCACCGGCCCGCGATAAATCCGTGGCCGACAAGCCGGTGGAGGCGCCTCTGCCCGATATCCAGGAAGTACTGGTCATCAATGTGATGGCACGGCAGGGGGAACTACCGGGTGCGGATCTGCAGCGGGTACTGCTGTCCTGTGGTTTCCGTTTCGGCGAGATGAATATCTTCCATCGTTATGAGCAGCACAGCGGCAAGGGCGCCATGCTGTTCAGCGTTGCCAACGGCGTGGAACCGGGCACCTTCGATCTGGACAACATGGATAACTTCAGCACGCCGGGCATCTGCATGTTCATGCAACTGCCTGGACCCAAGCGGCCGATGCATGCCTTCGAGATCATGATGGATTCCGCGCGCAAGATCGCCAATCTGCTGGAAGCCGACATTCGCGACGAACAACACAATATCCTGCGCCAGCAGACGGCCGAACATTACCGGCAGCGGGTGCTGGATTTCGAACGCAAGATGCTGACGATGCAGGGTGGGCAGCGGCAGTATTGAACACCGTGCATCAATCATGACTGCGGCGGCTGTGACCATGAAATCGGGGCAGCCGCCGCGTAGAAAAAATCCCCGTCAGTTCTTCAGCGCTTCGATAAAGTCCTCGTCTGCATACAGTTTCTCCAGCAGCAGCTGCGCCATTTTGGGATAGGCGGCCGCGGCCCGCGTGTTGGCGATCGCAGCCAGCACGGATGATTCCCAGTGGTGATCTATCCGGATCTGTCTGTCATAGGCGGACGCGCCATCCTTCTTCACAATAAAGCGGGCCTGGATAACGCCATGGGCATCGCTGATCCCTCCGGTATCGATATCATTTTCTTCAATGACGGCGGTCACTTCCCGACGGCTGTTGTCGTCTATCAGCCCAGCTTTGGCAAACTCACTCTGCAGTGCGGTTTGCAGGTAATGCACCAAATCCTTCCCATAGGGTGATTCCAGGTGATCTGCGCGAACAGATATGGAACCCACGCTGGCATTGGCAGCCTGGAAATCACC
>JBMOPR010000759.1:0-6251 GCA_049323075.1 Pseudomonadota bacterium | reverse complement strand
AAGGCATCGGGTTCCACACCGGTGCCGGGGGCGACTTCGTTGGCAACCAGGTTGTAAAGAACGGTAGCGATCTCAAGACCGCCTTTTTTGATGCGCTCTGTCATGTCATTTCCTCTATCGTAAGTGCCTGCCTGGTGAAGCGCTAACCCGCGCCGGGCGCGCTCGTCAAGGGGGAGGGATGATGCAATCTTGGTTTTGGGCTGTCAAATTATTTCCGGATATGACTGGTGGGTCTTTATTCCAGGATGGTGACCTTCAGTTCCAGGCCCGGGCTGCCCTGTTTCAGGCTGCGGGTGCTGGTGCCAATGCTGTCGCTGCTGGTGGTGACAGTAGCACTGCTGCCGGCGAAGGGTGTCCAGACATCCGGTTCCACCAGCAGCACGGATTGCGCCTCGGTGGTTTGCACGCGTTGCTGGTTGGACGGGCTGCGGCGCTGGTTGGTGGTAAAGAGCTCCAGCCGGATTTTCCTGTCGCGCATGATCTGCGGAACGACATAAACGCCATTGCCCACCTGGCGGTACTCGGTGGTGGCGCCGACACCATAAGCTGGATTCAGGAATACATACCGCGTTTCGGGCCGTTCCTCGCCCACCTGCAGGAAACCTTGCTGTCCCTCCATCACACGGATCTGCTGGGTGACATCTTCTTTCCGGGTGCTGTATTGCTCCTTGGTGACCACTTGTGCCTGGATCTTGTCATCGCGGCTGGAGCCCTTGTAGACCACCATGCGATCATCGGGCTGATCCTGTCCCTGGATACGCACACCCTTGTTGTCGTGGATGTAGGTGACATCGGTACTGGTGTGATCCAGCTCGCGGCCGGTCAGATTGGAATAGCGCACCGAGATCAGCAGGTTCCGTAGTGGCCGGTCTATTTCCTGCAGCATTTCCAGCAGTTTGTCCTGGCGGTCGCGGGGCGCTTTCACCAGCAGTTTGTTGTGATAGGCGGTGATGCGGTCGTTCACGCCCAGCAGGGGCTGCAGTACCGGTACCAGTTTTTCCGCCGGTCCGTAGGTTTCATAGATTTCCGATACCTGCTCCTCGGCCCATGCCGGCAGGTTCAGCAGGCACAGGGTCAGCACCAGCAACAGACGTTGGAATAGATGCGTCACAGATTCAGCCTCCGCAATTCCTGGCAGGGTTCGCTGCGTTCCCAGATTTCGCTGAACCAGCGGGCTTTCTTGTTGGCGTCGGGCACGGAACGGAATTCGCAATGGCCGCGCATGTAACCCAGGGTAAACCGCTTCACCAGGCCGATGTCGTCCACCAGAAAGAATTCGTCGTTGGCTTCTTCGTACTCTGCCGGCACGCTGCGGATTTCAATAGAGGAGGGCAGGCGCTTTTGCAGTTCCACCAGACGGTGGCCGAAGCGCGCTGCCTTGTCGGCATTTTTCAGCAGGACCTGGATGGTGCAGTTGCGGCGCTGGCGGCACACGGCGGAGGCAATCTTCAAAAATTCCGTGTGATCGTAGAGTTCGTGGTCCAGATCCTGGGTGAATATCCGGATGCTGCGCACAGCCTGCTGCGCCATGCGATTGATGGCGCAGCGAAAATCGTCGGCGCTTTCCAGCAGGATGGTTCCGGTGCTTTCGCCGACCACCAGCAGAGGGGCAAGATTCTGGATCGACATAGCCTGAGTTTAACACCGATTCGGCAAAAGGCCCGGACCGCGGTCACAGGTCGTCGGCGGCGCCAGTCTCTTCGTCTTCCTCTTCTTCATGTTCATCCTCGTCATAGAGGTCGTCCTCGAAATAGAGAATGCCCTGGTTGAGCAGTCCGGTGAGGAAGCGCAGGTTTTCCGGCGTACGGCAGAACATGGCCAGGGTGGCGGGCCGGTAGCTGCGGTGCTTGCACAGGTACAGGATCATCGAATGGGTCAGCGGCGGAATTTCCACTTCTTCGCCGTTGATGAAGAACTGCTCCGGCCGCAGCACATCGCCAGTGTAGAGGAAGCGGCTGGCTTCTTCCTTGCGCAGGGACTGGTTGCCCGCCAGCAGGTCCTGCACTTCCACTTCGCTGTAATCGTCTTCCGGTGGCTCTGGCGCCTGTTCGTACTTGGTCTGCGACAGATAGGAGGCCATCCAGCGGGAAATTTTCTGGGGATCGGACACCGCGCGGCGCAGGATCCCGGCCACCCGCTCCACGGCTTCCGGCGAAATCCAGCCCGGGTTGGCCTGCAGTTTCAGGTCCTTGTCTTCGTAGCGGCGGTCCTGCACGTTGTCGTTGAACAGGGTGTGGACGAACTCCATCAGGATGTCCTGTTCACTGGGCGCGCGGAAACCCACCGACAGCGTCATGCAATCGTTCTGCGCCACGCCATAGTGGGCAACGCCCGGCGGCAGGTACAGCATGTCGCCCGGGTTGAGCACCCATTCCTGGTCCGGCTGGAAATCCCGCAGAATTCGAATGGGCAGGTCCGGCAGCAGGGCCGTACTGTCGTCGCACAGCTGACCCAGTTGCCAGCGGCGCTGGCCGTGGGCCTGGATCAGGAACACGTCGTAATAATCGTAATGCGGGCCGACGCTGCCGCCGAAGGGCGCGAAGCTGGCCATGATGTCGTCGATGCGCCAGTTGGGGATGAAATCGAAATGTTCCAGCAGGTCGGCGATCTGGGGCACGTAATGATCCAGGGCCTGGATCAGCAGGGTCCAGTGGGTTTGCGGCAGATTTTTGAACGTCTTTTCCGTAAAGGGTCCGTGGCGCAGTTCCCAGTCGATCGGACTGCGCTCGATGATGATGCGGGATTCGATTTCCTCTTCCAGCGCCAGCCCTGCCAGTTCGTCCGGTTCCAGCAGCCCTTCGATGCCGGGAAACGCGTTGCGGATCAGCAGCGGTTTTTTCTGCCAGTAATCCCGCAGGAATGCGTCTGGCGCGCGGCCGCCCAGGATTTCAAATGTCTTTGCACTCATCGTCAGATCTTCTTCGCCTGCTGCGCCGCGTTGCCGGTGTAGGATGCCGGCGACAGTGCCCGCAGCCGCACTTTTTCCTGTTCGGGAATCTCCAGCGTGTCGATGAAGGCCATCAGGGTTGTCCGGGTGATGGCCTTGCCTCGGGTGAGCTCTTTCAGTTTTTCATAGGGTTTTTCGATGCGGTAGCGGCGCATCACCGTCTGGATCGGCTCGGCCAGCACTTCCCAGGCATTGTCCAGATCGTCCGCCAGACGCTGCTCGTTGATTTCCAGCTTGCCGATCCCTTTCAGAGAGGCTTCGTACGCGATCAGACCGTGGGCCAGACCAACGCCCAGGTTGCGCAGTACGGTGGAATCGGTCAGGTCACGCTGCCAGCGCGAGATCGGCAGCTTGCTCGCCAGGTGGTGCAGGATCGCATTGGCGATACCCAGGTTGCCTTCGGAATTTTCGAAGTCGATCGGGTTCACCTTGTGCGGCATGGTGGATGAACCGATCTCGCCGGCCACGGTTTTCTGCTTGAAATAGCCCAGCGAAATGTAGCCCCACACATCGCGGTCGAAATCGATCAGGATGGTGTTGAAGCGGGCGATCGCGTCATACAGTTCGGCGATGTAATCGTGCGGCTCGATCTGGGTGGTATACGGATTCCATTCCAGACCCAGGCTGGTCACGAACTGCTGTGCGGTGGTCTCCCAGTCGATTTCGGGATACGCGCTCAGGTGTGCGTTGTAGTTGCCCACCGCGCCGTTGATCTTGCCCAGCAGTGGCACCTGTCTGATCTGGTCCAGCTGACGCCGCAGCCGCGCTGCCACGTTCGCCATCTCCTTGCCCATGGTGGAAGGGGAAGCGGTTTGGCCATGGGTGCGCGACAGCATCGGCATGTCGGCGTAGCGGTGCGCCAGTCCGGCAATGGCGTCCACCAGTTTCTGCAGCATGGGCACCAGCACTTCATCGCGACCCGCTTTCAGCATCAGGCCGTGGGACAGATTGTTGATGTCCTCCGATGTGCAGGCGAAGTGGATGAACTCACTGACATATTCCAGCTCGGTATTGCCGGCGGTTTTTTCTTTCAGGAAATATTCCACCGCTTTCACGTCATGGTTGGTGGTGCGCTCGATATCCTTGATGCGCTGCGCGTCCTCCACCGAAAAATCATCCACGATGCTGTTCAGCAGCTGCTGGGTTTGGTGGGAAAAAACAGGCACTTCGGCGATGCCGTCGTGGCGCGCCAGTTGCTGCAGCCAGCGCACCTCCACCAGCACCCGAAAACGGATCAGCCCGAATTCGCTGAAAATCCCCCGCAGGGACTGGGTCTTGCTGCCGTAGCGGCCGTCGACCGGGGAGATGGCGGTGAGTGCGTTGAGTTCCATGACGGGCTCCTGTGGAAAATCAGACTTCAGAAAAATGAAATGGGTTGCATGATGAATCAGCCGGGCGTCTCAGGCTGCGGTTGCAGCGATCACGACAACGCGGCCTTTTGCTGCAGGTCTTCCAGTGCAGCCACCAGCCGGCGTTTGCCAAAGGCGAACTGCAGACGGCTGCCACCCAGCTGGCGCCAGAGCAGGGCAGAGCGCACGCCTGCTAGCAGAATGGCGCGGATCTTGGCGGCGTTTTCCTCGCGCTGCAGATGCTTGGGATCGCCGTTGACCTGGATGCGGAATTTGAATTTGGCCAGGGTATCCAGATAGATGTCGTTCAGGCGGGCGATGATGCTGGAATGCGTCGGCGATTCGAAGTGTTTGCGTTGGGTGCTGAGCTGCTCCAGCCGCGAGCGCAGGATGCTGTTGATATCCGCATTTCGCACCAGCAGCTTTTCCACCTGCAGCATGCCGATGCTGTAACGGATTGCGTCGGCGTACCGGGCAGTTTCCTTTTCCTTCATGATCATCAGCAGGGTATCGATACCGAGCTTGGCGCCCTTCACGCCGCCGTAGACTTCCTCCACGCTTTGCGGGTCCAGCAGGAAAATGCTGTCGATCAGCGCGGTGTAGGCATCACCTGTGATCTCACCGGTGCGGGCCAGCTGCTGCACCAGGGCGGCGGACTGGAACAGGCCGGCCAGCGCGAGCGCTTTTTGTTGTTCGCGATCGATCAAATCAATGCTCCCTCAAGGATTCCAGGCATGCTCAATGACGCCACCACCGAGGCAGACGTCATCGACATAAAAAACAACGGACTGCCCAGGCGTCACTGCGCGCTGGGGCTGGTCGAAAATCACTTCATAGTTGCCGTTATCACGGGCGAACACCGTGCAGTCCTGATCGGGCTGACGGTAGCGCGTCTTGGCGCGGCAACGCATGGGCAGGGCCGGTTCCCCCGTCACCCAGTTCACATCGGACGTCGACAGCCGCGACGTGAACAGCCAGGGATGATCCGTGCCCTGGCCCACGATCAGTTCATTGGTCTCCAGATTTTTCCCCAGCACATACCAGGGTGCCTCGCCCTTGTGGGCCACGCCGCCAATGCCGATGCCCTGGCGCTGACCCATGGTGTAATACATGAGGCCCTGATGCTCGCCGAGGGTTTCACCCTGATCGGTGACGATCCTGCCCGGCCGTGCCGGCAGATACTGCTGCAGGAAATCCTTGAAGCGCCGCTCGCCGATAAAGCAGATGCCCGTGCTGTCCTTCTTGTCGTGATTGTCGAAACCCTGCTGCGCCGCAATCCGCCGCACTTCAGGCTTCTCGATGTCGCCCAGCGGAAACAGCGTGCGCGCAATCTGGCGGCCACTGACGGCGTGCAGGAAATAACTCTGGTCCTTGTTGGCATCACGGCCTTTCAGCAGGGCCGCCGTCGTACCGCTTTCCAGTTGCAGCGTCTCGCCCCGGCGGGCGTAATGGCCGGTGGCAATGAAATCGGCGCCCAGGGTCATCGCATAATCCAGAAACGCCTTGAACTTGATTTCCTTGTTGCAGAGGATGTCGGGATTCGGCGTGCGGCCGGCGCTGTATTCCGCCAGGAAATGTTCAAACACGCGGTCCCAGTATTCGGCGGCGAAATTGGCGGTGTGCAGGCGGATACCCAGGCGATCCGCCACCTGCTGGGCATCGGCCAGATCGGTCCGGGCGGTGCAGTATTCGGTGCCGTCGTCCTCGTCCCAGTTCTTCATGAACAGGCCTTCCACCGCGTAGCCCTGCTGCATCAGCAACCACGCGGATACCGAGGAATCCACCCCCCCGGACATACCCACGATGACTTTGGCAGGCGTCGACATGGCCGGCTCACGCATCCGTAGATTCGGGGTGTTCGTACACCACCTCCAGCGGATAGGCCTTGCCCGCCAGATAGTCCTGCACGCACTTCTTCACCAGCGGGCTGCGCCACTGCGATTTACGCTGTTCCA
>JBMOPR010000758.1:0-6288 GCA_049323075.1 Pseudomonadota bacterium | reverse complement strand
GCTGCGCTACCGGCTGAAAAAGCTGGGACTGGATACGGACGACTGAGCCGGTCGTCCGGTTACACCATCGCCATCACTGCACGGACGCCAGCCGGATCGTACGGCGCCGGGTCAACCACCGGCGCGCGCTGCAGCAACAGGTCCGCCATCAGGCGCGCTGATGCCGGCGCCAACACCAGTCCGTTGCGGTAATGTCCGGCATTCACATGCAAATTGTTCCAGCCGGGAATCCGGCCAATAAAAGGCAGGCCACCAGGCGAGCCCGGGCGCAGGCCAGCCCACTGCTTCACCACCGGCACATCCCGCAACACCGGCACCATGTCGAAGGCATGCGACAGCAGCAATTCGCGCGCCTCGTCCGTCGTGGTCTTGTCGAACCCCACTTCCTCGGTGGTACTGCCCACCAGAATATGGCCGTCCAGACGCGGGATCAGGTACTTGCCGTCTTTCAGGATAATGCTGTGAATCAGCCCCGGGCGGGAATCGAACAGCAGCATCTGGCCGCGCACGGGAACAATCGGCAGATCGCAACCAGCCTGCTGCAGCAATGACGCACTCCAAGCACCCGCACATACGACCACCTGATCCGCAATCAGTCGACGTTCAGCGCACACCACCGCGGCACTACCCTGCTGTGTCTGTTCGATTGCCAGTACCGGACGGTTGCACAGCAGCGTGAACGCCGGATGCCGCAGCAGGCTCGCCTTCAATGCCTGCAACAGTCGTGGATTGCGCACGTTGCTGACATAGGGCAGCCACAGCGCATCAGAAAAGTCTGCGGTGGCGGCAGGCTCCCGCTGCGCCACAAAATCCGCATCCACCCGCTGCATGTTCTTGCCGAACTGCCGCGCCCAACACAAAGCCTGCTCCGCCTCCGGCGGATCGAGCATGAGCAGGCCGCAGGGATTCAGCTGGGGATCGATTCCGGTTTCCTGGCGCAGCATCTGAATCAGGTCCGGGTAAACCGATTGCGCCCACGAGGCCAGCGCGGAAATGGCTGGCACATAATTCCATGGATACAGCGGCGACACGATGCCACCGCCCGCCCAGGACGCCTCGGCCCCTGTGTCCGCCTTATCGACCAAGGTGACCTGCATGCCACCGGCGAGCAGTTCGCGCGCCGTCAGCAAACCGATTACACCACCGCCCACGATTACTGCTGTTGTCATGTCGCCGCCTGTCCACTCGCCGGTTTATGGGGTTGGGGGAGCCATGGTACCCTACCCCGTGGGGTGGCTGAAGGCCACGGTGGAGGTAATCAACCGGTTTGGTCCTGGGAAATGGACACGGGGAATGTAATGAAAAGTATAACGCTGCGACGTTTGCAGGGATTCACACTGATTGAAGCGATGATCGTGCTGATCATCATGGCCATCATTCTGGCGTTTGGCATTCCGGCCTTTGGCGACCTGATCGACAGGACACGGGTGCGCACTGCAACCGAGACCGTTGTGGAAGCATTTCGCGTCGCCCGCCTCACTGCCGTGCAGGACCGCGCATCTGTCAACGTCTGTCCCTGGAATTCTGGCGACACCTGCACCGGCAACGACTGGGACAAGGGGATCATGGTGGTGAACAGCAAGAATGAAGTGATTTACCGCATGCGGTTCAATGAAAAACTGTATGTGAAGAAAAACAATCTTTCAGCCAACGACAGAGTCACCATCAATCCCAGTGGCTGGACGCCCAACGACATGGCCAGCCTGTACATTTGCGCCGGTGATGGCGACAGCAAAAATGCGTACCGCATCACCATCAGTATGGCGGGCAAGGTGACACCCTCTGAAGTGACTGGCTCACCTGAATGCAATAACGCGGGCTGACGTGGCTCTAATCCAGAAACGGCATTTACCGCAGCACACAAATCTGGGAAATAAAAAAGGGGCCTGCTTGGCCCCTTTTTTATTTCCGTATCTGATTCCGCTCAATCAATTGCAGGCTGCAGAACCAGGCGGGCACTGAACCCAGCGGGTTTTGCGGATGTTGCCGAGATCCAGATCCGGCAGATCAATCGCACCCGAGGGTCCACCGCCCCACCCCTGCACATCCCGCAGATCCGACGAATCGTCACCGGAATCCGAGCTACCGTCAGTCGGGAACAGCACCGCAATATTGCCCGCCAGCGTTTGCGGCATGCGCGTCAGGTCCTGCGAAATGAAGCCTTGTTCCGGCGAAAACGAGTAGAGTGCCGCACTACCCAAAGACCCCGTACACTGAGCTGAGGACGACCCGCTATCCGGATCACCAACCCCGCCACTCTGCTGCTCGCGATTATAAGTGGTATAGACCACAGTCCCCTTGATGATCAGCGGAGAGCCCATGGACTTTTCCGCCTGCAGCAACAACGGCGCGGAATAGCCCCGCGCGGCATTGAGTTGCGTGTCAGACGCTGCTGGCGGTGACCCCGCCAGGGCAGAACCGTCATCATCCACCACCTGCAGATCCACCAACTCAAGATCGGTGCTGCCTTCCCCCGTGCTGGCATGGGTCAGCACCCCTTGCGGCGCGCTGGTGAAAGGCTCGCGATCCTTGATGAAATAAAAGCGCTCGTCAACCGTTTCGTCTTTAGGACTGGTCTGCAATCCACTGGCAATCGCAACGCCTGCATAGCGGCCAGTGCCATCCTGCATAATCGCCACACTTGGCGGATAGAAGAATCGGCGGTCAGATGCTGTATCACTGCTGCCACCGCGCCGTCCCAGCTGGGCAATCAGATCGTGACTGATATTGGTCACCGAAGCGCCTTCCGTGTTGACACTCTGGCGGATATCAAACCGGTGCAATTGCCCACCCAGATCGCCGACATAAATATGATCTGCAAATCCATCACCGTCCTTGTCGAGCACCTTGACCCGCGAAGGAATGGAATCCGTCAAATCCGCAACGGTGACATGATTGCCCGAGCCGGTAAGTGCCGAGGATGTCCACCAGAGCACCTCACCAGCCGGCCGACCAGTACCGGCCCGCGCACGCACGAAATAGAGCGCATTGCCCTGAGGCCGTACACCATCAGCAGGACGACCACCGTCATACAGAGGATCGTAACCACCACCCACAATCATGACAACTTCATTGCGGCCATTGAATTTGATCAGCGCCAGTTCCGGCTCGGACCAGGTTTGCCCCATGTTTTCAAACGCAGTGCCAGTATCGCCGCCTTCGAGCACAAACATCTGGCTCATGGAGGCATTTGTTTCCGCCGCACTGGTCATGTCCAGGCCATAGTAATTGCGGCCTCCCCGGCGCATACCGCCATACAGATAAACAAAGTCATTACTGCTGCCTGCTGTGATGTTGCCATCGCCATTCATGTCCTGCCGCCAGACCGTCCAGGAGGAATCGAGACCATAGATAAAACTGCCTGGATCGTCACTGCGCGCCGCCTGGTACATACGTTCAGCTATCGATAACTGGTCGGCGGCCGGACGTTGCAGCAAGACTCGCGGCATGAATGTCAGTTTTTCCTCACCACTCTGCGAATCAACGGCATAGAGCTTGCCATCGTTGGTGCTGACGAAGACCAGATTGGTCTGATCACCGATTTCCAGCGGCACGCCTGCGCTCGAGCGGCTGGTATAATTTACCAGTGCCGGCGCAGAGTGAATGGGGGCACCGTAAAGAATGCGGTCGGTTTTTTCTACACCCGTCAGCCGCATCCATTCATTCGTTGCGCCTGCCGCATCCAGGCCACGCAGCCAAGCCAGGAAATCGTCATAGCGGGTCACATCGGCTGCGGCAGGCTCAGAACCCAGCACCTCGGTCCGCAGTGCATTGCGTCGGGTGGAATCGTTCAGGTTGACGGTCTGTTCCAGATGATTCGTAGTATACAGATTGCGTTCATCGGTGGTATTCAGGTCCGGGTCGATCTGTGAGGCAGAGCCACCGAAAAACACTTTGTCTCCACCGCTGGTGGCGATACCGGGATACGTCGTGGTGGAGAACAGGGATTCGTCAAACCAGAGATCGAAGACATCCATATCAAACAACCCGTCCTGGTTGTCATCTGCGTTTCGATTGGCCGTATTGCCGGAGTAGGACGTGCCGAATACTGCAAGAGAATCACCATCCATGCCCAGCCGGTATTTTTTCAGGTTGCCATACCAGAAAGGCTTGTCGCTGGGCTTGAAGACGGAGAAATAGAGCTCGTCCATATGCGTGAAGCGATTGGCCTGGTTGATGCCAACGCCGGGAACTGCGGCAGTGAAGGTGGCATTGTTGGCAACGGGTTCAGTAATCGACGTCAGAGCGCATTCAAGACGACGCTCGTTGTTGGCTGACACACCAACACCTTCTCCATGTGTTTGCGCCCAAGCCAACAGCGGGTCAGTCGTTGCAGCATCCGCATCAAGCGGCTCACATTCCTCATCGGCACCCGTATCGGTATCGGTGCCCGTGTCGGTATCAGTATCCGTATCTGTATCAGTGTCCGTCGTCGGTGTTATATTAAAACCAATGACGTGCGTTCGGATCCCGGTAACCTTGCTGGGCTCATCAGCTACAGGATCCACTATGGAATCCGCCACCGCGTTGAGGCATGGGAAAACCCTGCGATCCGTGATTGAACCGTTGGTGCTGATGTTGCCCGGGCAGGTTGGGAGATAATCTTCGGGATCATAGCCGGAATCTAACGTACTGCGATTGACGAACTG
Organism: Pseudomonadota bacterium; assembly: GCA_049323075.1. Lineage (GTDB taxonomy): Bacteria > Pseudomonadota > Gammaproteobacteria > Pseudomonadales > Ketobacteraceae > Ch67. Next base: position 1,639 of record JBMOPR010000758.1, on the reverse strand, counting down.
CTGAACACGCTGCCCTAGCGTATATCCGCCCTGGAGGCCAGTGCTGGAACCGGTATCGTCACCGTAAGAATAACCATCCGTCAGAACTACAACGTGGTCATTGCTGGTGCACATGGATTCGGAGAAGGGCATCCCTCGCTGAAACTGGGTATGGCTCGCATCCGCAAATGCAGTGTCAATGCTTCTGTTGTTCTGCATCAAAACCGCCCCGCCCGTCAGATATTCTACAACCTCCAGGTAGCTACCGAGCAAAGGGGTGAATTCCTTGATCGCTATATTGTTAATTGTTTCAATCAGATACTGCCTGTAGGCCATTCGCTGGGCAGGCCTAATAACATTACCGTGCCTATCTAGACGCGCGGGTACATCGATCATTTTATTCAACGGCTTGATTTCCGCGATAATGCTGGCACCTGGCTCGTTGTAAATCGCCACACCCACTTGAAAAGAATCCGGCCACTGCCCTTCATTCAGAAACCGGGTCAGTGTGCGCTTGACGATGCAGATCTTGCGCTGTGAATAATCCGGGCGACCGGAATCGGGCGGAGGTACATCGCAAGGTCCAACGAATCCCGTGTCCATGCGCAAATCGTTGCCAAGCGTTTCCGTCATGGATTTGGAAACGTCGATCAGCAGCATGATCCGTGCCGGCACCACAACCGACTCAGACCGGTACAAATCCAGGTCATCACCCTGGCTGACGCCGGCTACCAGCAACAACAGCAACCCCATCCATTTCATTTTCATGAATCCTGCCCTGTCCATTTTCTGCATATTCCTGTGTTCAATTGCCGGCTAACGCATCTGGCGCGACTTCGAAATTCCCACCACCCAGGCCGATCTTGCGCCATTCCTGGCGGTTTCGATTTTCAAATGGCATATCCGCAGAAACAAAACTACCTTTGCCGATGGTATGAAACTGGTAGTCTGCCAATGCGCCGGCATCGCTGTTTGCCAGGGGACGGCGCCGGTCAAAACGGCTTTCCGCTTCTGCCCTTACCGAAGCCCGGGTATCCAGAGTACTACCGGCACCACAAGCCCCTTCGGCAATGCCGGCAGACTTCGTCACACAATGAGTCTTGGCGGCACTTGTTCCTGCCAATTGCCCCAACAGAGCGCTGGACTTGCGCGCTTCCTGAATCACCCCGCCAATCGCCGTCTCCGCCGCCTGGAACGTCATTTCCTCGGCCTGGGAGTTGAACGCCATACGCTCATGGAACAACCCGCCCTTCATGGCGGAAACCCCCAGCATGGACACCAGCAACAAGATGATCAGGGCGATAAAAAGCGCGGCACCCTGTTCCTTATGACCCTTCATACAAGACTCCCTTTCATACAGATGCCCATCAGATCTGGTCGACCTGATTGCGGATCGTGACAGTGGTGGAAAACACCCGATACAGACGGCCATCACGCAGGTTGACGTTGCTGTCGCCAGCACCTTCTTCATACGTTTTATCGAGCACATCGATACTGCTGGCGGGAAGTGCGGCCGTATCGGTCGAAACAACGCTTGCGCTGGACAGCAACAAGGCAATGCGGGCGCTGACAATGCGCTTTTTCGAAGCGCCGGAAATCAAGCTGCTGGCACCCGTGGCATCGGTGTAAACATCCGCCTGGCCATAGCCAGCTTCACCAA
>JBMOPR010000757.1:5672-6293 GCA_049323075.1 Pseudomonadota bacterium | reverse complement strand
ACATGCCGCACCTTGCTCCATGACATCCTGATCATGAATGCCATGATCAGGCCGATCCGTGGATTGTCACTGATCACCAGGTCGACCGCATTTTCCAGGATAAACTTTCTTAACCGGGCAGCTCCGGATACCAGCCCAAGCAGCTTGCCCCTGCCGAAATCCTGAAGAAAAAACGTAGGCTCCACTACAAAGTACTGGTTATTCTTGTCCGTTCTGGAAAATATGACGCGATCCCGATCACCGCTGGCATAGGGGCAGACATGCAGTATCTTGAGTCCTGACATGGGCAATTCCTCACAATACCGCAGGCCGGCGCCTTTTTCTGCGCACAAAAGCGAACATTTTCCCGAACACGTGCAGATCCACGCGGGTGGCATACAGATACAGCGGCATGAGTGCGACGATTCCGAAGAAGTAAAACACCAGCATGGGAACGCCTTTCAGGTCACGGAGCAAATGAATATCCACCCCGTACAGACAGGCAACCGTCAGGATGGAAGACAGATAGACTTTTACCACCGCCAGCAGAAAGGTCGAGTGGGAAAGCCCCATATAGGTTGCATGCAGGCGGGTAAAGAACAGCAGATAGATCGTCGAATTCAGCGCATAACAAAACGCAAT
>JBMOPR010000757.1:4729-5662 GCA_049323075.1 Pseudomonadota bacterium | reverse complement strand
CCCACGGCCGTATTGATGGTTGAATAGACGGAAAGCCTGGCCATTTTTCCGGCCTGACCATCAGCATGCAAAGCCCAGTTCATCGGATACAGAAAGATGAGATTGGCACCGGCAATTGCCAGAAAAGAAAAAATGGATGAACTCGGCAGCCACTTCTCGCCGAATATCAGTGCGATCAGTGCACCTGATTTGGCGGCGGCGAACATCATGAAGGGAACGGTGATACTGCCCAGAACCACGGTAACCTCATTGATTTCCTTTTCAAAGACCTCCCTGGAATCCCGCAGCATCGAGAAATACGGCACCACCGCGCCCGCAATCGGCGTCAGCACCTGCAACAGCGGAAACATCAGGATCATGTGTGCGATGGCATAGTAGCCAAGCTCTTCGGCCGAATAGAAAATTCCCAGCAATATTTTGTCCGAATCGCGACACAGGGAACCCAGGGCCGAACTGAACGTGAACAAGCCACCGTATTTCAGGATCTCCCGCCCCTGCACACTGTTCCAGACCGGTGGAGACGGTATCCACTTCGTCAGCGCCCAGACCACGATGACCTGCCCAACCCCGCGGGCCAGCGTGACCACCACCAGCGACCAGCACCCGTAACCCTCCAGCGCGGCCCAGATTCCCAGCACACAGCCTGCCACCGCCCCCACGATTTCACTGAACGCCAACACGCCCTGCCTGAGACAGCGCTTCAGCAGTGCCGCGTGCTGCGCATAGAATATCGAGATCAGGATGGACAGGCCTGCCACAGACATCAGCAGCGTTATATCAGGCTCCTGATACAGCAGGCTCAGCACGGGTGCAGACAGCAGAACCACCAGGAATGCCAGAACACAAAACCCCGCACCGATCCAGAACGTCAGCGACATTGCCTGCTGCGTGATATTTCTGGATTGCAGGGTGTACTGGCTGACACCACCATCC
>JBMOPR010000757.1:0-4719 GCA_049323075.1 Pseudomonadota bacterium | reverse complement strand
CAGTGATAAAGGTGATTACCGGCGTGATCATTCCAACCAGACCGTAATCTTCCGGCGTCAACAGCCGCCCCAGAACCACTACGGTAATCATGCGGGTGACCAGACGCACAATTCCGGAACTGACCGAAATCAGGGCACCCCAGTTCGCCCTGGATTTCAGGGTGGTGCTGATATCGCCTTCAAACCTGGTCCAACTCGGCAGATCCATTCAGCAACAACCCTCAGGCAACCAGGCCGTGAACCACATCCAACAAGGCCTGCGCGGCGTCTTCATGCATTTCCGGGGACGGATAGTAAGGATCGTGCGTCCACAATTCCCCGCCAAGGTCCTCGCGATCCAGCGACGGATTGACCATCACGGGCTTGCCGTCAAAGCGGCTGAGCAAACGTTGCGGGCTACCGCGATCCGACACACATTCCACATAGTAGTCGCAGAATGGCTTGATCTGCTCCAGCGTGGCCCGGTCAATCATTTGCGGGAACTCGCCAAAAATGCCGCTGACTTTCAGAAAATTCTGCTGGTAGTCCGGCGTGCGCTTGGAGAACCACAACAAGACCTTGGGCACATCGATCCGGCTGAGAAAAGAACGATAGCTTTCAACCCAGTTGGCCCGCGTTTCGTCGACAATTTTTCTGGTAGCGGGCAGTGCCAGTCGCCTGGCAACCGCATCCATCATCCGCCTGGGAGGCAATGACCGGATCAATCTGGAACCATCAACCAGATCCGCATAGGCGGCTTGCGCCGATACCTTGTGTCCGTCACGGCGACGGGTTAGATATTCCAGGCCGCCACTTTCATACAGGCTATTGCTCTGGCTGCGCCCGGACATGACCTGCACCACCAAAAAGCGAGAGCGATTGATGAAACCATCCAGCTCTGGATGCCGGTCATAAAATTCCGGGCCCGCACCGCCATAACCGAGATTGAGCGCCTGCAGTTTTATTTGCCGTTCGATGATATCGGGGTAAGGATTGTCACAGAAGCAGCCAAAGGTTTGGGCCGCACCGATGCAGGTAAAATAGCGGCCGGCCTCAAGCCTGCCAGGCTCCGGCCCGCGAAAACGCAGGCTGGTTCCGGCCAGTTCATACATCTGATAGTCCGTTACTTCGTAGTCCCTGGCCTGGTAGCCTGACAGGTGCACGCTTTCAGAACTGTTCACGGTATTTTATTCCTGACTCCACGGAATTCTTCGGCCCAACAGGGTTTCAAGTTCGTCAATATCATCCTTGAAGCGCGGCGCAATCTGTTTCCGCAACCGGTCATCCAGTTTGGTAATTGGCAGCGAGTTGAGACGGTCAAGATACGAAAAAAAACGCCCGCAATATTGGTACGGCACGCACCTCTGCAGCAGCGAGCGGGAGCGGCTGGGCCAATGCAGCCAGCGATCCAGTGCCAGATTTCTCGGCCGGCTGCCTACCTTGCCGCGTTTTGACATGTCAGGCACGAAACGGTCGTCTACCCTGATGTGGCGGCAAATGGCTTGATAGACACCCACCGGGTCCGCCACAAAATCATCGTACAGAAACACCTTGATCTGCTCGCGGTCAAACAGTTCAAAGTAGCGTCTGATCTGTCCGGAATACTGGCTGACGCCGGCGTAGTGCCAGTCCCAGCCCCATCCCGCCGCCTTGCGTTCCGCTTCCGCATCAAGCGCCGGAAGGATGTCGAGCGGTTCGATCTGATACTGGACGTTCATGCAGTAATGCGAATACAACCGGCTGACCGGCTCCCGCAGCATGGCTACCAGCCGCACATCGGGAATTTTGTCGCGGATTCGCTGCGCCGCCCGTGGGTAATACAGATAGCGGACAGAAGCGTCACCAATGGCTTTCTCATCCCTGACACCGGCATAGGAGGCAACATAGGCGTCATAATCTGTCAGCGATTTCCGGTAAAAGAGATAGCGCTGAACGTTGGCAGGAACCGGACCAGGATGATTGAGGCTTTCTCCCGCGAGGGCAAAATAGTTGGGCTCTTTATAGTCGGAAAAATACACGTCCGGATGCTGCTTCAGATAATCAGCCAACGACGTTGTGCCTGATTTTGCCGCGCCAATCACAATAAAATTGGGAAGATTTTCCATCTGCTGCAAACCTGCCACTCAATCGGATGCGGTTAAACTGATCTGTATCTCAGAACGCACTGCGGCACAGGGCGCCGTCCGGCCACTTGCTTTTCAAACCTGGCTTCAACAGGAAATAGCAGTACGCCAGAAGCTCCTGATTGAAGTGCGTCTGTCATCCGACAAACGCAGCGCCTCCCTCGCCAGGCACTGCCCCAGATCGTGATCACCCATCGCATGGGCGATTTCAGCCCGACGGCTGATGAAATACGCGAGCCGGTTCCGGATGACACGCAGCGCGCGAACACCGTGTATCGAAGGCGATCGCCTGCCCGCCACATGCGCAAGCGCCCTCGCCTGCACCTGGATATAGCAGTCGTACCGGCTCGCTGCCCTGGTGGCGTCCACCGAGTCACTCAGCCCTGCCGTGCTGCGTTCACGCGTCAATCCCACCAGGGGCGCATTGATCAGGGACACGGCCTGGTTGGCAACCAGATCGTAAAAGAGCGCAGTGTCTTCCGCGACACACAAGGATTCATCAAACCCGCCCGCGTGAACAAAGACATCTTTCCTGACCACAAGCGACTGGATCATCGGATGCTGTTCCGACTTGAAGATAAATTCGAAGGGTGACCGGTAAGAACCATACTGGCCGGCGCCCAGGGCCGGATCAAGATTCTGGATGCCATCGTGGCGCTCTCCATTTTCCAGCACCGTGCCAGTGAAGCAGACCACGGTGTTTGTCGCGCGCAGGCAATTGACCTGTTCTTCCAGCTTGGTTGGCATCCAGGCATCATCCGAGTCGAGAAAGGCGATCCAGTTGCCACGCGCCAGCGACACGCCCAGATTGCGCGCCGAGCTGACGCCACCGTTGCTTTTCCTGACATACTGCACAGTGGCGGGCGCATCCAGAAACAGTTCCTCGGTACCGTCCACCGACCCGTCATCGATCACCAGAATTTCCAGCGGCGGAAAGGTCTGGTTCAACACACTGTCGACGGCACGCTGGATGCAATGCGCCCGGTTGTAGGTTGGAATCACGACGCTGACGGCATAGCTGGCCATACACAACCCCCCTCAACCCGATGTTGGCCGCAACAGCCCGACTGCCTGTTCAACCCGTGGCGCAATCGCCTGCCAGCTCCATTCGCGATCGAAGCGCTGCCACGCCTTGGCCGTCATTTGTTCGCCGTATTCCGGTGAACCCAGAATCCTGATGCAGGCGCTGGCAAAATCGTCCGCACTGTCCGCCAGCAGAATTTCCTCGCCCTGACTGAGCGCATAGCCAAAAGAACCCAGCCGGGTTGACACCACGGGACAGCGCCGGCTGAAGGCTTCTGCAATCTTGATGCGGGTGCCACCGCCCGCCAGGATCGGCACGATCATCACCGACCAGCCGGCAATTTCCATGGCGGCGTCTTTCACCCAGCCCAGGCCATCCACTCCCATTTTCTCTGACGTCAGCTTTTCCGTTCCCTTGCCCACCAACCGCAGCCGGGCATTGGGAAAGCGCTGCCGGATTTTTTCCCACACTTCATCGATGAACCACGCGATACCCTGCTGATTGGGCATGTATTCCAGCGTTCCAATAAATCCAATATGGGGTGGATTGGCTTTTTGCACACCCTCCGGCAGTTCGCAATGATCAAACCCGTTGGGCACCAGACAGATTCTGTTGCTGCCACCCAACAGTTTGCGATCAGCTTCACTGCACACGGCAACAACACTGAAACGATCCAGCAACACGCTTTCCCGCCGTTTCCACTGCAACACCTTGCGGTACTCAAGGATTTTTCTGGCCAGCCCCCTGGCGTTCCTGCACAACGATTCAAAAAACTGGCTGGGAATGTCGTCGATATCCAGTATCGCGTTGTTCCACACCCGCTTGCCCAGGCTGTTCGGTATTTTGATTCCGTGAAACCAGACCACATCATACTGCGCCAGAATTTTCTCGAAGCTGGCCGCATCTGCGTCGCTCACCCGCAGGCCATGGGTATTGGTGTAATAAGGATCGAGTTCACAGCGGATACGGTCCCACACACCGGTTTTGGGACGCGGCATGAATTTGAAAACCCCGCGCACATCAAACTCTTCCTCTGTGGCACGCAGAAATGTTTCTTCCACGTCCGCCAGCAGAAACAGGACAATGCCAACTTCACCTACTGCACCGAGGTAACGGGCCACGTTGAGAGTTCGCAGCTGCGAACCGTACGTGGGCCCCGCAGGACAGTGCGAAGTGCACAAAAGAATTCTGGGTTTCGAATCAGACATGCAGTGCTGCACCCAACATACCAATGCCCCCAATTGAAGCCGCAAGACTGCCTTGACGTCCAAACCACACACGAAGGCACTTGTATTCGAAGCCGCTTGCACTTGCGCTGAAAAATGAACAGCAAATTCCGGACCAGCTCAATCCGGCCGTGCACACCGCTGCTGCGAATGCTTCACGCCCCGAAACCGGGGCCAGCCCTATCAGCAACTTGGGCAGTGCCGGCGACAGATGAATTGCATCCAATGCCGGGTATCAGCGCGCGATCTGGCGGAACGGCGCCTGCGGGCAAGCTATTGGTGCAGGCTGCAGCGGGGGAACGCGATTATGGGGCACGCGTCGCCCCGGTTCGATTCGGCCGGCCACAGAGTGGGTTCTGTTGGCGCG